>DAOTVV010000236.1:17500-20028 GCA_034436255.1 Anaerolineae bacterium | reverse complement strand
CGCGCGCAGCAGATAGAGACCGTACTGTCTCACGACGTACTGAACCCAGCTCACGTACCGCTTTAATGGACGAACAGTCCAACCCTTCCCACCTGCTTCAGCGGGAGGATGCGATGAGCCGACATCGAGGTGCCGAACCGGATCGTCGATGTGGACTCTTGGATCCGACTAGCCTGTTATCCCCGGGGTAGCTTTTATTCGTTGAGCGATGGCCCTTCCATTCGGAACCACCGGATCACTAGGTCCTACTTTCGTACCTGCTCGGTCTGTCAACCTTACAGTCAAGCTCCCTTCTGCCCTTGCGCTCAACAGGCGATTTCTATACGCCCTGAGGGAACCTTTGAACGCCTCCGTTACCTTTTAGGAAGCGACCGCCCCAGTCAAACTGCCCACCTGCCACTGTCCTTGTGCCGGATTAACGGCTCCAAGTTAGAACCACAATTTTAAAAGGGTGGTATTTCACCGTCGCCTCCCCTCGGGCCAAAACCCGAAGTTCACAGGCTCCCACCTATCCTACGCATTCAAAACCGTAGTTCAATAACAAGATACAGTAAAGCTCCACGGGGTCTTTTCGTCTTGCTGCGCGTAGCAAGCGTCTTCACTTGCACCACAATTTCGCCGAGCCCTACGTTGAGACAGCGGTTCCTTTGTTATGCCATTCGTGCAGGTCGGAACTTCAATTAGTTTTACTTAGATTTCTCTAAGGATCAGACTATATCTTCATCCCGATGTTATATCAGGAGATGGCGTATAGTCGTTACGGGGTCAATTAGACTTCCCTCGGTATTATCATAGAGTTGCACATGATGGCTTCCTTATACCATCCATCCTTAGACTCTACCGATATAGCCATTTTACTTATAACATGTTACCATGTTATTCGGGCAAGTTTTCCGTTTACCCGACAAGGAATTTCGCTACCTTAGGACGGTTATAGTTACCGCCGCCGTTCACTGGGGCTTCAGTTCAAAGCTTTGACCAGGCTTTCGCCCGGCCTAACCTCTCCCTTTAACCTTCCAGCACTGGGCAGGCTTCAGCCCCTATACTTCAGCTTTCGCTTTAGCAGAGACCTGTGATTTTGTTAAACAGTCGCTAGGGCCGGTTCACTGCGACCTCGCGGGGCTTCGCACGCAAGGTGCTACACCCAGCAAGGCGTTCCTTCTCCCGAAGTTACGGAACCATTTTGCCTAGTTCCTTAACGAGGGTTTCCTCGATCGCCTTGGTATATTCTACCCGCCTACCGGTGTCGGATTGCGGTACGGGCGCGTGGATCTCCCTAGAGGCTTTTCTCGGCGGTATGGGCTCAACGACTTGTGGCCCTAATGGGCCCGCCATCACTCCTTGGCATCGGGCGGCGGATTTCCCTACCACCTTCAACTGCCTACGAGCTTGGCACCTCAATCCGATAAGAGGCTCGTCTACCCTCCCGCGTCCCCCCATTGGTCAAACGACCCGACGCGGCACAGGAATGTTGACCTGTTGTCCATCGCCTACGACGTTAGTCCTCGGCTTAGGCCCGGCTAACCCGACGCGGAATGACCTTGCGTCGGAAACCTTAGGCTTACGGCGAACACGGTTCTCACGTGTTTCACGCTACTCATGCCGGCATCCTCACTTCCGTTGGCTCCACTAGTCCTCACAGTCTAGCTTCACAGCTAACGGAACGCTCCCCTACTGATGACCAAAGGTCATCCCACGGCTTCGGCTCCAGGCTTGAGCCCCGTTACATTTTCGGCGCAGGATCACTTGACCAGTGAGCTATTACGCACTCTTTAAAGGGTGGCTGCTTCTAAGCCAACCTCCTGGCTGTCTGGGTAACCCCACATCCTTTACCACTTAGCCTGGAATTAGGGGCCTTAGCCGGTGGTCTGGGCTGTTTCCCTCTCGACCACGAAACTCATCTCACGCAGTCCAACTCCCGAGCTATGAAGCGATGGCATTCGGAGTTTGGTTTGGTTCGGTAAGCTTGCGCCCCCTGGCCAATCCAGTGCTCTACCTCCGTTACTGAACGCGTGACGCTAGCCCTAGAGCTATTTCGGGGAGAACCAGCTATCTCCAAGTTCGTTTGGCATTTCACCTCTACCCACAGCTCATCCCCTGACTTTGCAACGTTAGTGGGTTCGACCCTCCACGAGATGTTACTCTCGCTTCAGTCTGGCCATGGGTAGCTCACCTGGTTTCGGGTCTACTCCTTGCGACTCGACGCCCTATTCAGACTCGCTTTCGCTACGGCTTCGGCTGTAACTGCCTTAACCTTGCCACAAAGAGTAACTCGCCGGCTCATTCTCCAAAAGGCACACCGTCAGACCTTGCCTGGGTGCAAGCACTCAGGCCATAGTCCTCCGATCGCTTGTAGGCATACGGTTTCAGGTTCTATTTCACTCCCCGCACTGGGGTTCTTTTCACCTTTCCCTCACGGTACTTGTTCACTATCGGTCGCCAAGAGTATTTAGCCTTGGGAAGTGGGCTCCCCAGCTTCCCGCCGCATTAGCGTGCGCGGCGGTACTCAAGGACATCAGCAGGAGACC
>DAOTVV010000236.1:0-15000 GCA_034436255.1 Anaerolineae bacterium | reverse complement strand
GTTTTCCTCTTTCAGAGCTGAAACTCTTTTGGAGCCCAACTTGTCGTTCCTACCACTGTTCAGTTGTTAAGGTGCGTCCCTTAGTTTAGCTGCCTCGCCCCGGCTTGTCAAAACCGCCGCTTGCCCGAAGGCTACCTTGCGCGAGACCCCTAACTATTGAGCACAGCTATCTTACCACCGCATCGGCTGCCAGTCAAATCCTGGCCCCGCTCACGACCTTGCCGGCCTCAGTGAACGAGCCCGTCATGCATCCGCTGGCTCAAGCAGGGACTCATATGCTAGCACCGTCAGAGACACCAGGCAAAATCGGCTGGTCCGCTTTCGACTTACCCAGACCGACCACCACAGCTCTGACTGACTTGGTAAGGTTCATGTCTCCTCGACATGCGGCAGGATAGTAACACTGCCTCTCATCCTTGTCAAATCAGCCTTCGCCTTAGTTGGGCCTCTGGACCGCAGCAAGCTCCGGCAATGGGCCACCGGGAAGATCCACCGTCTTCCGCCCCGCTGCCCTCTTGGTGAGCAGTAGAGCTCATGGCAGCCCCCTTCGCTCGGCCTCCCAATACCAGGCCCGCAATCCAGAACGACCTGTCTCTCTACGTCGGCTCTAGCGCTAGTTTAGTAAGGTGCCGCTACCTCGCCGCTGTCCCCAGCGCCTCTGTAGCGAAGGAGCCAGATGCTAACACCCATCAGAGAGCATGTCAAATTGTGCCGTGCACTCGCGAGCGCACTTCTTGTCGAGCCGACCGCTGGCGATACAGGGGGAGGTGGCGCGTCTGTTTGGCTCAGGCTCAGGCAACGACGCGCCCCCGAATCCGCCGCATTGCCTGCCACCGCGACCCTGTGCTCCGGTCATGCTCTTTCATCCCGCGCCCGCCACGCCGAACATGGGCGGCCATACACTGCCACGAGCCGCTGCTATTTGCCGCCCGTAGTGCTAGAATCTCTGTTCAACCCAGGAGGACAACCGGTGAGTTCTCAAGACTTCCTGCCTAACGGAAAGCTGCCCAACCCTGTACTCGCAACGCTCCTGGAGCGCTATGTGAGCCACAACAGTCGCGTCGTACTCGGCCCAGGCGTGGGCCGCGATGCCGCTGTCATTGACATGGGAGACCGCTATCTCGTCGCCAAGACCGATCCCATCACTTTCGCCAGCGATGAGATTGGCTGGTACATGGTCAATGTCAACGCCAATGATATCGCCACCACTGGCGCCAGGCCTTCCTGGCTCCTATGCACAGCTCTCTTCCCCGAGGGAGGGACACGCCTTGAGGATGTCGAAGCCGTATTCAGCCAGATTAGCACAGCCTGCCGGCAACTCGGCATCACCCTTTGCGGTGGCCATACTGAGGTAGCTCACGGCATCAGCCACACGATCCTCGTCGGCCAGTTGCTCGGCGAGGTCGCCCCGCAGGACCTGGTGACGCCCGAGGGCGTACGTCCCGGGGATGCCATAATCCTCACAAAGGGCATTGCCATCGAGGGCACGGCACTGATCGCCCGCGAGATGCGAGACCGGCTTGAGGGCAACCTCCCCTCGGAGCTACTGGAGCGGGCCGCTGGCTTCCTGCACAGCCCGGGCATCAGCGTGGTGCCGGATGCTCTCTGTGCCTCACGCGCCGCTCGCCTCCATGCCATGCACGACCCGACTGAGGGCGGCCTGGCCACCGCCCTGTACGAGCTCGCGGCCGCCAGCGGCCTCGCCCTGCGCGTATGGCCCCAGAAAGTGCGTATCTTCCCCGAAACTGAGCTCCTCTGCCACGAGTTCGGTCTCAACCCATGGGGCACGATCGCCTCCGGCGCCCTCCTCATAGCCTGTTCAGGCGCCGACGCCCCGGTGGTCCTCGCCGCTCTGCACTCACAGGCAATCTGGGCTGATGTCATCGGCGAGGCCCATGAAGGAGAAGGCGTGACCGTGATGACGGAAGACGGCGAGGTGCAGCCGTTGCCCATGTTCTCACGGGACGAGGTGGCCCGGCTCTTCGAGTAGCTGCAGGCTCAGGTACGCCCCGGGGATCGGCTCAACCCATGTCGGCAACCATCTCGCCGACCAGCTTCACGCGCTCGATCAGGCCATCCGGGGGTATCTCGTCCGAGATGCCGAGTACGAGCCTCGGATAGAACAAAGCGATGAGGCGCTGGACGCACTCGATCAGCATCTCAACTGGATAGGTCGGAAGGAAATAGACGGCCGGGATGCCGTCAAGCAGCACCATATCGCCCAGGGCCTGCCTTATCTGCTCGATGGTCACGTCCCCCTGGGGTTCGGGGGTAGCCGCCTCGACGCCGTCGAAAGGGCACTCCCCGATACAGCCCAGGATCGGCCTCATCGCCCCGTCAATATGGATATGCACGTGCTTGCCGGCCTGGTGCAGCTGATCAAGGCGCCGTCGGTAATAGGGAGCATGGTATTGCCGCCAGATGGTGGGTGGGTCCATGTGCGCGTCAATGTTCTCGCCGAAGTTCACGATCGGCTCAGCGCCCTGACAGAGTAGGTCATAGATAGCGTCGTCGGCCGCCGCTGCCACTTCCAGGTAATGCTCCACCTTGTCGCGCTCGTCGTGCAGAGCATAGATTGCCGGCTGGAAGCCCATGTGCTCGATAAAGAGCCCCTGGAGCGGCGAGCGACGGAAGTAGAACTGGGGCGCTCCTCTCTCGCCAACACGCGCCAGGTCGGCTTCATAGGTCGTCTGATCCCAGGACCACTCCTGATCCTGGATGATGTACTCCAGGATCGCAAGGTCGTCGGCTGTCTTGACCTTGTATTCATCCTGATAGGATGACAGGTCCCACTCGTCGTAGTGAACGACCTCGCGCAGCGTTCCGACCGGCGTCTCCCAGTAACGGGCAAGACGTTTGGGGCCAACCCACTCCTCCCGCGTCCGCACTGAGCGCTGGCGCACTTTCAATGGCCAGGTGAAGTAGCGCACCGAGGCCAGGCAGTCGTCGTACAGGTCGAGCAGGCTGGCCCCAGCGTACCGCTCCGGCAGTGTGCCCCGTTTGCGGTTCACGTCGTACCAGAATTCCAGGCGCGGCTGCCACAGCACTCCCCCCGGGTCCTCGCCCCGGAATATGGCCAGGTTCATTTCACGAAAGCTGCGTCTCCCAGCCATCTCAGTCTCCGTAGGCCCAGTTGTCGTGGACGGCGCGGTACATAGCCTCGATGTTCTCCGGCGGCGTGCCGGCCTGAATGTTGTGGACCTGGCAAAAGACGTACCCCCCGCCCGGCTTGAACACGCGCATGCGCTGGCTGACATGATCGTATACCTGCTCGGGCGTGCCGAAGGGCAGCACTGACTGAGTATCGCAGCCGCCACCCCAGAAGGTGATGCGCTCGCCGAACTCGCGCTTCAGCCGCTCAGGTTCCATGCCGACCGCCGAAGTCTGTACCGGGTTCAGCACATCGCATCCGGCGTCTATGATGCCAGGGATCAGTTCGTAAATGCCGCCGCACGAATGGAGAAACACCTTCACATCTGACAATCGGTGTATCTCCCCCCAGAAGGCCTTCTCAAGAGGCTGGAGCAACTCGTAATACCATTCCGGGCGCAGTTGCGGCCCGGCTTGGGTGCCCAGGTCGCCACCAACCTGGATCAGTTGAATGTACCGCCCCACAGCGTCCAGGTAGCGGCGCACGTTCCGCCGGTTGTTGTCAAGCACCTTATGCAGGATCGCCTCGGCCAGCGGCCTATCCAGGGCGATGTCCACCATGAACTGGTCCCAACCGCGCAGACCCTGCCCCGCTTCCAGGAAAGCGCCTCCGAAGCCACCCATTATGGCGTAGTCCGTCTCCTCGTAGAGGCGTTTTGCCTCCCGTTCCAGGCGCCTCAAGTCCGCGTCGGTCCATTCGCCCAGGTCATAGGCATCCACTTCAGCAGCTGAGGTGGCCTCCGCCAGCGGATGATACGTGCTGTCGAAGTAGTAACTCGACGCCGGCATGTGGCCGACTCGCCGCCCTCCATCCAGCTGAAACCAGCCGCCCTCGCCATCCGGCTCCATCTCGAAATCGGCCCGGATCAGCGCCTCCTGGCCATCAGGAAGCCGATATGGCTTCCACCCGGAGATGGTGCCCAGGTCCAGAGGCACGACGTCGGCGCCGTAGCGCTGCAGGATCGGCTCCTCGATCAGGGCCAGCTGCTGCCCGGGATCGAACACATATATCGCCCCTTCGCATACGCCCAAATGCTGCTTCAGGTCGGCATAGGCCATCGCCATCATCCCGGTGGATCTCATGCCACCGAGGTCAACCGGCACGCGATCCGGCTTCTGATGGTTGATGGCAGCAAGCACGCGCTCACGTGATTTCACGCAGCCTCCTCGTGGCAACGGCCCGAACCGCGCCCCCATTTGGCATGGCAGGCAAAGCCCTCGCGGCCCATCAGCCCGCCCACTGCCCCCATACATAGGCGACCTTGTCGCCCTTGTCAACGATGGCAAAGAAGTGGCTTTAACCGAATTCTAATACTTTTGCCGCCCGATTCATATACCTAGGGCTTGATCGCGCGTTATACTTAGTGTGTCAGTTCAGTGCGGCGCTGGCCTGGCCGCGACAGCGGCGATATCGGTCCTGACGCCGATGCGAGGTGTTTCGGACGTGCACGTGGTCCTGAACGGTTCCGCTCCGATATGGAGCGTCGCCCTCTATCTGGCTAGCGGCGCTGCCGCGGCCCTGGCCGTGAACTGGGCTGCGGATGCCCTTCCCGGCCGGGATTGGCGTGCCGCGCCCTCGTTCGCCAAGGGACCGTGGCCAGGAGCGGCGCTCAAGAGGCACTTCATAGTGACCCTGGCCTGCTTGTTGGGCTCGCTGGTGGCCGGTGCCTACGCCGGCTGGGGCGCGCGCGGCTTTTGGCTGGTCCTCTGGGGGGCGATCCTTCTGCTGATCACAGTGACTGATATCGAGCATCGCCTTGTCCTCAATCTCGTGGTCGGCCCGGCTGCCCTTCTGGCCGCTGCCGCTAGTGTTTTCGGGCTCGGTCTCTCAGTTGGCCCGCTCGCGATGCTGGAGGGCGGTGCAACCGGCCTGGGAATCTTCGCCGTAATTGCGCTGGCAAGCCGGGGCAAGATGGGTATGGGCGATGTCAAACTGGCAGGGCTCATCGGTCTGCTTCTGGGCTATCCCAACGTCGTCGCGGCTCTGTTTCTTGGCATCATCTTCGGGGGCCTTGTCGCAGTCCTGGCGCTAATACGGGGCAAGGGCCTTCGCTCAAGCATACCTTATGCTCCAGGCCTGGCTCTGGGGGCGATCGTCGTCCTCTTCAGCTTGGCAAGCCATATGCCCGCGTGAGAAGGCGCAAATGAAGCAGGTTCGCGTAATCAACCAGACCCGCCAGGCAACCCTGGCTACAGAAGCACAACTGGCCGACAACGCCTGGACACGCCTCCGGGGGCTCCTGGGTCGGCGTTCGCTCGAGCCAGGCCAGGGGCTCGTTATTCGGCCCTCCAATGGCATCCACACTTTCTTCATGGCCTTTCCCATAGACGCCATCTACGTGGACGCAGAGGGCCGGGTGTTGCGCTGCCTCGCCAATCTCCGTCCCTATCGCTTTGGGCCGATAGACCTGCGCTGCAAGATGATCATCGAACTGCCGGAAGGCACCATCGAACGCTCTCGAACAGAAATGGGGGACCGCATCGAACTCCGCTGAATTGAGGTAAACTGCGAAAGGAAGGGATCGCTATGGAAGGGTACCGCTTCTTCGGTCCGCAAGCCGCGGCGGGCCGTACGGCAACGCCGGGGCGTGCTCGCCACGCGCCCCGGGACTACTCTCAAGCCATGGTTGTCGCGCTTGGCTTCTATCTGTTTGGTCACCTTGCTGACTTGGCGACCACGTTGAGCTTCCTTCGCCTGGGCCGCCCAGAATGCAACTTGCTGCCGGCGCTCCTGCTCAGCCACGGCGGCATACCCGCCCTGATCGCCACTAAGGTTCTGGGTGCGCTGGTGACCTCATGGGTCTTTTGGCGCCTGCGCCGGCGTCCATTCACCGTCGTATTCGCCTGCCTGATGGCGTTGGTCCTTATCTATGTTGCTTCCATCAACTCACTCGACGTCCTCCAGGCACTAGCGCAAGCGGCTCACTAGAGCCGCGCGCGAGCGGAGGCAAAACCCATCTCAGGAGAAACATGCAGTGAGCCAAGCGGAGACACTACTACTGGCCGTCCGGCATGGTCAGACGGCCTGGAACACGAGCGGGCGTCTGCGCGGGCGGGCGGAGGTCCCTCTAGACGACGTGGGCCTGCGCCAGGCGGAAGCAGTGGCGGACTACCTCGCCGCCAACTACAAGCCGGCGGCAGTCTTCGCCAGCCCGCTTGAACGCACCGTCATTACGGCGCAGGCGATCGCCAGTCGCTTCGGCCTGGCGGTAGCCCGGGAACCGGACCTCGTTGACCTCGATTTCGGCCAGGCCACCGGCCTGTCGCTTCCCGAGGCGTCAGCCGCCTTCCCCGACACGGCCCGGGACTGGCTGGAGAGACCACATACAGTCACCTTCCCGGGCGGCGAGTCAATCGGTCAGGTACGCGCGCGCTGTGCGGCATTCGTGTGGCGAGCGCGTCGCCTGTACCCCGGGCAACAAGTGGTCGCTGTCACCCACCAGGTGGTCCTGCGAGTGCTGGCCGGCTATCTGCTCGGCATGCCCGAGTCTGCACTATGGCACATTGACTTCGACACCGCCTCCCTCACTGTTTTCGCCCTCGGGGACGGGGTCGCAAGGCTGGTGAAATCCAACGAGACGGCGCACCTGGCGGCGCTAGCGGCAAGTTAGCGCTTCGAGCGCGGCCCCTCTGCTGCGCGGAAACCGCAGCCGACGGGACGGATAGCGCCGAACTGCTCCGGATTCGGAGTTGCTCGGCGCTATTCATCCCGCGTGGGTCAATGTCCACCCGCTCCTCTTGAGGCCCTATCTGCCGGCGTTGATAAATCTGCGCCGTGATGCTAGCATTGGTCTTCGCCTGACCTGCAGTGCGCTGGCTCAATCCGCATGGGGCTTGGCCAAGGATGATGGGCCTCCTGGCAGCATGGGCAACGCACCGGCAGTCTATCCCTGATCAGCAGACCGTAATCCGCTGGAGGGCGATGATGAGATTCTCCTGCCTGCAAGAGAACCTTGCTCGAGGGCTGAGCATAGTGGGGCGTGCGGTTAGTTCCCGCATGTCTTTGCCGATACTGAGCAACATCCTGGTCGCCACGGACGCGGGGCGGCTCCGGCTGAGTGCCACCAACCTCGAGATCGCGATCACGTGTTGGGTGGGTGCCAAAGTGGAGGAAGAGGGGGCCATCGCCGTGCCCGCCCGCACGTTCGCCGATTTCATCGCGACGCTGCCAGCCCAGACCCTGGAGATCGAGGCAGACGAGAGCAAGCAGACCCTGCGCATCCAGTGCGGACGCAACCGCGCCAACCTCAAGGGCAACCCGGCCGAGGATTTCCCCGCCAGGGTGCAGCCGACGGCGGAGAAAGCAATTGAGCTCGATGCCGCCATCCTGCGCGATATGATTGCCCAGGTGGCTTTCGCTGCCGCGCCCGATATGGAGCGGCCAATCCTCGCCGGCGTGCTTGCCGAGTTCACGGCCGACGAAGTCGGCACGACCACTTTGGCGCTCGTCGCCGCGGACAGCTTCCGCCTCTCGGTGCGCACGCAGAAGCTGGATCATGACCTCAGCTCGCCCATGCAGATCATAATTCCAGCGCGCTCGCTCAACGAAGTGGCGCGTCTGGCTGCCGAGACCGAACAGCCGATCCAGATGTACGTGCTCAAGGACCGCTCACAAGTGCTCTTTCGCGTGAACGATGTCGAGCTGGTCTCGCAGCTGGTCGAGGGGTTATTCCCGCCCTACAAGCAGATCATCCCTCAGAGCTACGTGACCCGCACTGTAATAGCTACAAAGGACCTCCAGGCCGCCGTCCGCCGGGCTTCGGTCATCGCCAGAGGTGCGAACAACATCGTCCGCCTGCAGATGTTCGCCGAAGACGCCAGCGGCCCTTCTCACATGACCGTATCGGCTGTGGCCGCAGAATTGGGCGACAACGTGGATGACATTGATGCTCTGGTCGAAGGGCAAAGCATGCGCATCGCCTTCAACGCCCGCTATCTGCTCGACCTGCTCGAGGTCGTCCATACGGACAACATCCTGCTGGAGACGAGCAGCCCCAGCAGCCCCGGCGTGTTCCGGCCGCAAGGGCCCGATGCAGCAGACTTCATCCACATCGTCATGCCAATGTACGTGGCCGACTAGGGCTGGCGACCGTCCCCGGTCACCCAACCATGTGGGTCACGAGGCTGGCGCTAACACACTTCCGCAACTACGTTCATGAGGAAGTGCAGTTTGCCCCGGGCGCGAATCTTCTTCTTGGCGGAAACGCCCAGGGGAAGAGCAACCTGCTCGAGGCACTTGTCTGCCTGAGCACCACCCGCTCCTATCGCACCGCCACTGAGCGTAACCTGATTGGCCGCCAGTTCCTGGCTGAACCGATTCCTTATGCCCGCCTGGTTGCGCATCTCGAGGGAGCCCCCGTCCGCACAGTGGAACTGGTGATCACAGTGGAGGCGGAGGACGGCGCGCCCCGCACGGTGCGTCACCTGCGCCTCGACGGCGTCGCCCACAAGGTGATAGATGCTCTAGGCGTTCTGCCGACGGTCCTCTTCACGCCCGAGGACGTCGCACTGATCGCTGGTCCGCCCATCGGCCGCCGCCGCTTTCTCGACATACTGCTGTGCCAGGCCAGCCGCGAGTACTGCCGCGCCCTCTCCCTGTACAACCGCTCGCTTGCCCAGCGCAACTCATTGGTCCGCCTGATCCGGGCCCGACACAGCGACCCCTCCCAGCTCGATTACTGGGACGAACTGCTGGCCAGCAACGGTGCCGTCATCACCAGCCAGCGCCATCAGGCCATCCTGCAGATGCAGGAATGCGCCGCACCCCTGCACGCCAGCCTCGCGGCGGCTGAGCCGCTCCGCCTCGTCTATTGCCCGAACCTTTCGCCCAGTGAGGGAAGCAGCGACCTGCCTGACCTGAGGGAAGCCATGTTGGCCGCCTATCGCTCCTGCCGCGCGACAGATATTGAGCGCGGCGTCACCACCGTCGGGCCACACCGGGACGATTTCGCTGTGATGCTCAATGGACTCGATGCCGGGAACTTCGGCTCCCGCGGCCAGATGCGTAGCGCCGCTCTTTCGCTCAGGCTGGCAGAGGCCGTTTACCTGGCACAGGCGCTGGGTCGGCAGCCGCTCCTCCTCTTCGACGATGTGATGTCCGAACTCGACAGCAGCCGCCGTCGAGCCCTCGAGGGCATCATGCTAGAGCAGTCGCAGTCGCTCATCACGGGGCTGGACGAGGCGCCCTTCTCGCCAGGGTTCCTGGCTCAGGCACATCTGTATCGCGTGCAGGCCGGGCGCGTCCTCGCAGTCCCTAGCCCAGCGGATGCTGCGCCGGCTGCCCAGGGCGGCGCGGGTACTTCGGGGGCGTAAGAGCTACCTTTCGCAGCACCACTAGCGAGCGCGGCAGAGCCGTTCCAGGGACTTCGACGCGCTTCACCTTCTCCAGCGTCCCACCCAGCAGCATGATGGCTCTCTCAGCGCGCACCACTTCGGCCTCTACATCGTCACCTTTTTGTGCCACAACGAGGCCGCCTCGCCTGGCGAGTGGCAGGCAATACTCCGCCAAGACGGGCATATCAGCCACTGCCCGCGCCAGCACCAGGTCATAGCGCTCGCGATGCGCTTGGTCCTGCCCCGCCTCCTCCGCCCGGGCATTCAGCACGGTGACGCCGGTCAGGCCCAGTTCGCCCACAATGTGCTCGAGGAACGAACACTTCTTGCCAATAGATTCGATCAGGGTCAGCTTCGCCTCGGGCCAGACAATCTTGATTGGCAGGCCGGGAAAGCCTGCTCCCGCGCCTACATCTACAAGAGACCAGGGGGATCTGGCCCGTGCGGCGGCGAGGATTGCCGGCGAACCAAGGAGGCAGGTGAGCGAATCGGCGAAGTGACGCACCTGCACCTGCTCATAGTCGGTGACGGCGGTCAGGTTGAAGCGCTGGTTCCACTCCACGAGTTCGCTGTAGAAGCGTTCGAAAGAGGGCAGGTGCTCTGGCCTCAGGGGCAGACCCAGGTCGCGCGCCGCTTTCACCAACCTTTCCATAGGTTAATCCTACCAGCCTGAGCCAGGTCCTTCCAGCAGGCTCATGCCATCAGCCCGCCTTCATGTTCACGAGGAGCACACCCGCCAAAGCGAGCGCCCCGCCGAGGAGCGAGACCGGGTTAGGCACCTCGCCCAGCCACAGCCATGCGGTGACCACGGCCAGGGCCGGTACGAGGAAAAGAAAGCTGGTCGCCTCCCCAGCCGGCGCTTTCGACATGAAATAAGCCCAAGTCACATAGGCGATGGCCGCGGGGCAGATGCCAAGGTACACCACTGAAAGAGTTGCGCCAAGGGGGGCGGCCGCTATCTCCCGCGCCAGGCCAGGCAGGAAAACCAACATGAAGATCATCCCTGCCCATATGCCATAGGTGGTCACCTCGAGTGGCCTGTACTTCAAGAAGTATCGCTTCTGCAGGATGAAATACACACTCTCGCCCAGGGCCGCGATCAAGATAAGTAAGGCGCCCGGAGCCAGGCGCATGCCGCCGCCCTCACCGAAGGCGATGAGGCTCACACCTGCGAGGCTGATACCAATGCCCACCCAGCCACGTGCTCCCAGCCTTTCACCCAGGAAGATCGTGGCTAGCACAGCAGTAATTACGGGCGCTGAGTTGATCAGAAAGCTCGCCGCGCCGGCACTCACCGAGCGCTCACCATAGCTCAGCGCTACGTGGTAGACCGTGATCCCAAGGAAGCCGGTCAGCGCTATCCCGGGGAAATCGCTGGCTGCAGGCAGGCGCATGCGCGTGGCCAGAGCGTAGATGGCCAGCGTCGCCGAGGCCACCAGGAAGCGCAATAACGCCAGGTGCCCAGGGCTGTAGCCGCGAAGCCCGGCCCGTATACCAGCGAAAGCCGAGGACCAGAATAGCAGCGTAATCGCCAGCGCTAAAAGGCTGCGACTGCCCAAGACCCTCTGCCGACCCATGCAACCACGCGCCCCGACCGTCAGAATGCGAAGGCTGACTTTACGCCGGCCATCGCTGGCGGGCAAGTCGCGCCCGAGCATGCCACCAATTGTTTGGACAAGCCACCGCTGCTGGCCTATACTCTTTTTGTTCACCCACGTTCGTAGCGGAGGACAACTTGATAAACCCTTCCACTTTTCCGGGCCGAGGCAAGGTCGCAGTACTCCGCACCTCCCCTGAGACCGTTCTGGATGATATCGGCCGCCTGATGCGCCTGGCAGACTACCAGCAGGCTCTCCCCAAGGACGCACCTACTCTACTAAAGGTGAACATCTCCTGGCAGCAATGGTACCCTGCTTGTTCCACCACGCCGTGGCAGCTCGAGGGCGTGATCAGAACCTTGCTTGAGGACGGCTACAGCGATATCACGGCGGCACACAACCGTACCGTCGTCGTGGACGCCTATGTCGGCGAGGAACATAACAAGCACAAGTTAGTGACGGACAAGCATGGCATTCGCTCGCTGCACCTCTATGAGCCCGAAGTCGAATGGGTGACGTACGAGCCAAAGCAACCATTTCTGGTCCTAGACCGCATCTTCCCGGATGGTGTGAAAATCCCGAAGCTGTTCTACGGCAAGAACATCATCCAACTGCCCACGGTCAAGACGCACGTCTTCACCACGATCACGGGCGCCATGAAGAACGCTTTCGGCGGCCTGCTGAGCGAACGCCGGCACTGGACTCACGCCCATATTCACGAGACCCTGGTGGATCTGCTGACGATTCAGCAGGACATTCACACCGGCCTGTTCGCCGTCATGGACGGTACCTTCGCAGGGGACGGCCCCGGCCCGCGGGCGATGCGTGTGCACGAGAAAGACATCATCCTCGCCTCGGCTGACCAGGTGGCGATAGATGCCATATCGGCGAAGCTGCAGGGCTTCGACCCGATGTCCATTCCTTTCATCCGACTGGCACACGAGCGGGGGCTGGGAGTCGGTAATCCCAGCGAAATCGAAGTCCTTGGCATGGACATTTCAGGCATTGACTGGCATTTCCAGACTGCCGACACTTTTGCCTCGCGTGGTCAGAAGGCCATCTATCACGGGCCACTCAAGCCGTTCGAGGGCCTGCTGTTGCAGTCGCCCCTCGTGCCCTGGTCCTACCTGGCATCTCGCGCTTACTACGACGGCTTCTGGTACCCCTTCATCGGCTACCCACGCGTGAAGGAAGCGCTGCGAAGCAAGTGGGGCCGCCTTTTCGATGAGTATGGCGGCGTGCCGGCTTACATCGAACCCATTTACCACCCAGGGCAGGCCGCCGCAGTGGCCGGGGCTGGCTTGGTCGCCGGCCTCACGTCGTATCTCGTCAGCAAGAAGTTTGGCGGCAAGTCACGGCGGTGATTCGGCCCATAGGACCTGTCCCTGGCAAGCTGGCCGTAGACTTGCATGTCCACACTTGCTTCTCGCGGGACTCGCTCACAACCCTGCCAGCGCTCGTCGAGGCAGTGGGCCGGCGGGGCCTGAATGCTCTCGCGGTAACAGACCACAACTGCATCGAGGGCGCCTTGCGCCTTCGGGACTTGGCGCCTTTCCCGGTGATTGTCGGCGAGGAGGTGCTGACAAGCGAGGGGGAGATTATCGGCCTCTTCCTCGAGCGGCCAGTGCCACGCCGTCTTTCACCGTCGGAGACCATCGCTGCCATTCGCGAGCAGGGAGGCCTGCTCTACCTGCCGCACCCTGCCGACAGCGTCCGGCGCTCCACCCTCCGCTGGAATGCGGTGCTATCGGTTGTGGCCCAGATGGATCTTGTCGAGGTCTTCAACGCCCGCAACCTGCGCGCCGCCGATAATGCCACGGCGCAGCGCCTGGCCGCAGCCTACGGCCGCCCTGGGGCAGGAGGCAGTGACGCCCACACGCCTGGCGAGGTCGGGCAGGCCTACACGCTCCTGCCCACCTGCGACCTCACCTCGCCGGCGGCGTTCCTGGCAGCAGCAAGAGGATCAGAAGTGCGCGGAACAAGCAGCAGCCCGCTCGTCCACTTCAGCAGCACCGCCGCCAAGATCATCAAGCGGTTACCCCAGCCGCTCCGCCGGTGCCCCTGACCGCACGAGCGGCGCCGCACACCCACGGAGGAGCAAGCATGCGCGACCTGGCCGAAAGAGCCCTGAATTCCGCACAGGTCTATGGCGCCAGCTACGCCGACGTTCGCGTGGTGGAGGAGACGGAGCAGTCAGTGAGCACGCGCAACGGCGTTGTTCGTGCTGTCGAGTACGGGCAGAGCCTTGGTTTCGGCATCCGCGTCATCGCCGACGGCGCCTGGGGCTTCGCTAGCAGTTCCCGCCTCCAGCTCGAGGAAGCAGAGGAGATCGCCAGGCGGGCCGTGGACATCGCCCGCGCCAGTGCCTTGTTCAAACGGGAGGACGTCTCGCTGGGTGAGCCCGTGCTCAGCCGTGGCCAGTACCGTACACCCGTGCAAGAGGACCCTTTCGCGGTCTCACTCGAGGAAAAGATCTCTCTCCTTCTGGCCGCCGATGCAGCGATGAAATTGCCACAGGTCACCTCGCGCCGGGCCAGCCTTGTGGCTCTGCGCAAGAAGACGCTCTTCGCCTCTACGGAAGGCAGCCTGGTTGAGCAGGAGATCATCGAGACCGGCGCCGGTATTGAATGCCTTGCGGTTGGGCACAATGAGGTCCAGAAGCGCTCCTACCCGAATTCCTTCGGTCGCAATCAGGCCACCCGCGGCTTCGAGTTCGTCCGCCAGATGGACCTGCCCGGCAATGCCGAACGTGTGGCAGAAGAAGCGGTAATGCTGCTCTCTGCCCCGCCCTGCCCAGCCGAGACCACAACCGTTATCCTCGGGCCCACCCAACTTGCCCTTCAGCTACACGAATCCTGTGGTCATCCAGCCGAGCTCGACCGTGCCCTCGGCTCAGAGGCGGCTTACGCCGGCACCAGCTTCCTCACGCCCGACATGTTAGGGAAGTTCAGGTATGGCAGCGATATCGTGAACATCACTGCCGACGCCACGATCCCGGGAGGGCTGGGCACTTACGCTTATGACGATGAAGGCGTGCCCGCCCAGCGCTGTTACCTGGTGAAGGATGGTATCTTCCAGGGGTACTTGACTTCGCGCGAAACGGCAGCTCGCCTGGGCCAGCCCAGCAATGGCGCAGCGCGTGCCAGTAGCTGGAACCGCATCCCGCTGGTCCGCATGACCAACGTCAACCTCGAGCCGGGAACCTGGAGGTTTGACGATCTGCTGGCCGATAGCGATGGCGCTCTCTACCTCGAGATGAACTACTCATGGAGCATTGACGACAGGCGCCTGAACTTCCAGTTCGGCACGGAGATCGCCCGGCGCGTCTCCGGCGGCAGGCTGGGGCAGCTCTATCGCAATGCGGTGTACACAGGCATCACGCCCCAGTTCTGGGCCTCCTGTGACGCCATCTGCAACGGCGATCATTGGCAGGTCTGGGGTACGCCCAACTGCGGCAAGGGCCAACCGGGCCAGGTAGCTCATGTCGGCCACGGCGTCGCCCCGGCCCGCTTCCGCAACGTGCAGGTCCGCTCAGGTCGCTAGGAGCAGGTCATGTTAGGCAGAGAAAAGGCCCAGAGAGTGCTAGAGATGGCGCTGGCAGCCTCGAAGGCCGAGCAGACGGAGGCGGTTCTGCTGGCGCATGACTCATCGCTCACACGTTTCGCCCGGAACACGATTCACCAGAACGTCTCCGAGCGCGACGCTACGCTGAGGGTACGGGCGGTCATTGGCCACAGGAGCGGCGTCGCTTTCGGAAACGACCTCAGCCGCGAGGGGATTGCTGGGCTGGCTGAGCGCGCCCTGGCGGTAGCTCAGCTGCAGCCTGAAGACCCTCAGTTCCCCGGTCTGCCGGGGCGGCAGCGATACCAGCAGGTCAGGGCCGCCGATGAGTCCACGGCCAATTGCTCGCCGGAGAGGC
>DAOTVV010000235.1:0-5856 GCA_034436255.1 Anaerolineae bacterium | reverse complement strand
CTGTATTATCTGAGTGTGAGCAGCCCGGAGACCATTGCAGCCAGTGGCAAGGGTGGTGGCCAGCACCAGGTGATAGTCGTCTCCTCTCAGAATGTCACCTTTAAGCGGGCTACCGGGCAGGGGCTCGTTTGGGTGACCGGCTGGAACGACGGGCAACCTCAGGCCAACCTGCCGGTCCAGCTATTGGACGCGCAAGGGGAGGTGACGGATAGCGGGACAACCGGTGCCGATGGCGTTTTCCAGGGAAAGCTGACCCAGCAGGACCCCTGGCGCCCGTTCTATGCCTTTGTCGGAACCCTTGGTAGCACCGACTTCGGGCTGGCCAGCAGCAACTGGAACAACGGCATTGACCCTTGGAAATACAACATATCCATGTACAGCAACCAGTCCCCCTACACCGTCTACATTTACACCGACCGCCAGATTTACCGGCCGGGCCAGACGGTGTACTACAAGTGCATCGCGCGCATGGACGACGATGCTCGCTACAGCCTGCCCGTAGGCATGCCGCAACTGCAGCTAACCGTCACTGATGCGCAGGGGCAGCAGATCTTGCAGCAAGCCCTGGCCTTCAACGACATGGGCACGTGCAACGGCAGCCTCACTCTGGCCAACGATGCCCCACTGGGTATCTACAACCTGTGGGTGAACGATCCCAAGGCCAAGGACAGCTACAACGGCTTTGGTGCGAGTTTCCAGGTCGCCGAGTACAAGCGGCCAGATTTCCAGGTGAGCGTCGCGAGCGACAAGCCGGAGTACATCCAGGGCGACACCATTCAGGTGAGCGTCGAGTCCTCCTACTATTTCGGTGGGCCAGTTGCCGATGCGGGCGTGCACTGGACGGTGATGAGCGAGGACTACTTCTTCCGTTACCAGGGCGTGGGTTGGTGGGATTTCACCGACTACGATTACCTCCAGCAGCGTGCTGGTGGGGGGCCGTTCGGCGAGACGCTCGGTGAGGGCGATGGCAAGACCGATGCCAACGGCCGTTTCAGCTTCTCGGTGCCAGCGGATATCGCCCAGCGCACGCTCAGCCAGACGTTCACCATCGAAGCGACGATCACCGATGTGAACAACCAGGCGGTCAGTTCGCGGCTGTCGGTGGTGGTGCACAAGGGCGAGTTCTACATTGGCCTGCAGCCGGCCAGCTATGTGAGCCAGGCGGGCAAGGAGTCGCAGGTCAATGTGCTCACAGTGGATACCAGCGCTCAGCCCGCTGGCGGCAAGACGGTGGATGTCACCTTCTACGAGCACCGTTGGTACAACGCCCGCGAGCAGGTAGACGGTGGCTATCAGTGGAAGACCACCGAGGAAAATATCGAGGTAGGCAAGCAGACAATCACCACAGACGCCGATGGCAAAGGTTCTGCCACTTTCACACCGAGGAACCCGGGTTCATACATGATTGTAGCCATCGGCAAGGACAGCCGTGGCAATGAGGTCAGGTCGTCCACCTATCTTTGGGTCACCGGGGAAGGCTACGTCTCCTGGGCCGTGCAGCAGGACAACACGATCCAGTTGATTCCGGACCAGAAGTCTTACAAGGTGGGGGACACGGCACGCATTCTCATCCCGAGCCCCTATAGCGGCCAGGTGAAGGCACTGTTCACCAGCGAGCGCGGCAAGGTGCTGCAGTACCGGGTGCTCGATGTGCAATCGAGCAGCCAGGTTGTGGAGGTGCCGATCACGGCGGACATGGCGCCCAACGTATACTTCGTGGCGGTGCTGGTGCGCGGTGCCAGCGAGGACGCTTCCCTCCCGCCTTTCCAGATCGGTTATGCCCAGGCCAGTGTGGCTATAGACCAGCTTGAAGTGCAGCTATCTCTTGAGCCTTCACGGCCTGGACACTACCAGCCCGGCGATACCGCTACCTTCAATATCACGGCCAAGGATAGCCAGGGGAAGCCGGTACAGGCTGAGCTGTCGCTGGACATGGTGGACAAGTCGGTCCAGGCGCTTTCCAGCATTCCCCCGAGCTCCATCGTTGATTTCTTCTACAGCGAGCGGAGCCTGGGCGTGCAGACGGCTGCAACCCTCACTCTTTCGACCTCGGCCCTATCCGCCAGCCTCCCTGCTGGAAAGGGTGGCGGAGGTGGAGGGCCTGGCGAAGGGGTTGTGCGCCAGCGCTTCCCGGAGACGGCTTACTGGGAGCCCGCTCTGCGCACCGATGCCGAGGGCAAGGCCAGCGTGAGTATCGTCCTTCCGGACAACCTGACCACCTGGAGCCTCGAAGCCAAAGCTGTTACCAGCGACACTCTGGTGGCGCAGAAAACGGTCGAGATCGTTGCCACCAAGGATCTTCTGCTGCAGCCGGTTCTGCCACGTTTTCTCACGGTTGGTGACAAGGCTCTTATCGGCGCCGTGGTGCATAACAACACGAAGGCGAGCCAGAGCGTTGATGTCTCTTGCCAGGCCGAAGGGCTGGAGGGCAGCCTGGCGCCGCAGAAAGTGACGATTGAAGCAGGCGGTAAGGCAGTGGTCAGTTGGCAGGTGCAGGCGCCAAACGCCATGGCGACCAGCGTCACCCTGTCTGCTCGGGCGGGAGACCTGAGCGACGCGGTGAAACAGGCTTTGCCGGTCTACCCACTGACTGTAGCTGAAGTGGTGGCCACGAGCGGTCAGGTTGGGCCTGGCGAGAGCCGGTCCGAGTCGGTGGTCCTGCCCGGGCGTTACCATCAGGGCGACCTTACTGTGCAGGTTGACGCTTCTCTCGCTGCTGGCATGCTGCCCGGGCTGATGTATCTGCAACAGTATCCCTATGGCTGCACAGAGCAGACGCTCAGCCGGTTCCTGCCCAACGTAGTTACGGCTGCTGCTCTGCGTCAGCTCGGAGTGGAGAACAGCACCCTTGAGCAAGGGTTAAAGGACCAGGTCAGTGTGGGCCTGCAGCGCCTGTACAACCTTCAGCACGACGATGGTGGCTGGGGCTGGTGGTATGCTGATGCCAGCGATCCGGGCCTCACGGCCTATGTGGTGTTTGGCATGGTGCAGGCTCGCGATGCCGGCTACAGCGTCGATAGCTCGGTGATTGATCGTGGTGCGGCTTATCTCGTCGCCGCCCTGCACCGCACGGGCAAGGCAGCAGCCGCAATCACTCCCGATACGAGCGCCTACATAGCTTACGTACTCGTCGAGGCTGGCCAGGGGGACCTGGGCGCCTCGGTGAGCCTCTTCGAAAAGCGGAATGAGTTGCATAACCGCGGGAGAGCGTACCTGCTCATGGCCCTCTCCATGCTCAATGCCAGCGAGTCCAGCCGGTTGGACGCCCTGGTGAGCGATCTGCAAGCCTCGGCCAAGGTCACTGCCACCACAGCTCACTGGGAGGATCCGTTGCAGTGGCGGGATATGGGCAGCGACGTCGCCACGACGGCCGTCGTGGTTGAGGCGCTGTCGAAGGTGCGGAAAGACGACCAGCTACTGCCTGCTGCTGTACGCTGGCTGATGGCGGCACGCCAAGAGGGACACTGGGCCAGCACCTATGAGACCGCCACGACGATTCTGGGGCTCACTCAGTGGATGGTGGCCAGCGGCGAGTTGAAGTCCGACTATGCCTGGGACGTATCTCTCAATGGAAAGCGGCAAGTGTCGGGCACCTATGGCCCTGACAATGTCACCCAGGAGCAGACGCTGCAGATTGCCATCGCTAAGTTGCTGGCCGGCGGTCCGAATGTGGTGAGTTTCGACCGACATCCCGCCACGAAAGGCGGAGCTGACACGGGCACGATGTATTACTCGCTGGCTCTGCGCTACTACCCACCATCTGAGGAGATCCGGCCGGTAGACGCCGGCATCATCGTGGCCCGCCAGTACACAGCCGCGGCCGACAGCAGCCGTACGGTGGACAGCGCCACGGTCAACGACATGGTGCGCGTGAAGCTGACCATCATCGCGCCAACGGACCTGTACCACGTCGTCGTCGAGGATCCTTTCCCGGCTGGCTGCGAGGGAGTTGACACCAGTTTGCGCACGACGACTGCCGCTGGAGTGCAACCGCAGCTTGTGGCAAAGGACGATCCTTGGGGCTGGTGGTGGTTCAGCCATAGCGAGATCCGGGATGATAAAGCGGTGCTGTTCGCCAGCTACTTGCCGAAGGGTACCTACGAGTACACCTACTACATTCGCGCCAGCGTGCCTGGTGAGTACAGCGTACGGCCGCTCTCAGCCTATCAGATGTACTTCCCGGACGTTTTCGGCCACAGCGACGGCATGCACTTCACCGTGAAAGCGGCTGGGCAGTAGGTGGGGAGGATCATCCGCATCGGGCTGTGACCCGATCGCTAGGCAAGTCTGAGATGCACAAAAGGGCCGGTATCGTTCAGATACCGGCCCTGATTGCTGCGTTAGGCTGCGCTTAGAGTGAGACGTGAGGAAGAGCGATGCGCAGACCAAAGAGGCCCGTGCTGGTGCTGTTGGCTCCCGGCGTGGGCGTAGGGGTTGGGGCTGCTTTACCGCCGAAGCGGAAACCTCTGCCGCCGAAAGTAAAGGTCTGGTTCATCAGGTCTTCCAGGTTGGCACGCCAGTAGGCCTTCAGGGCATCAGCCTGTGCCGCTGTGAGCCGCCCCTCTTGCAGCAACTGATCAACCCGGTCGGCACGTGGCTTAAGCAGCGCGTCCACTACAGCGCTTTCCTTGTCCCCTGCTATCTGAGCGAGGGTCTTGCCATCGCGCAATTGCTGCAGCACCTGCTCGGGTGTCGTGCCGATGGTGTCAGCCACCGTCGAAAGCAGACGGAAACGGGCCAGAGCGCCCCTTCCCCAGAAGGCGTGCCTTCCACCCTTGGCCGGGTTGGTTGGTACCGGCGTCGGAGTAGCGGTGCCACTGCCGCTCGATGGTTCGTCAGCGAAGACAGCGATCCCGCCCAGGGCGAGGAGCAGAGCCACAAGTGCGGCGGCGATTGCAAGTAGAGCCTTCTTCCTGTTCATACGATTACGATCCCTCCTCTGATTGATCGGGCAACCAGCTACATCCTAGCGCACGATTGTGAAATTCTTGTGGAGGGATGGCGAGGCTTTGCTGGAATATTGCGCCGGAATACTAGTGCATCCCGATCAATTCCCCCGTGGTGGCATCAATCATTGCAGCCGGACTCTCGCCGCGGTCGAGGTCATAGACGTACCAGACAGGAGTGCTGCGGCCATCAACCACCGTCAGGGCATAGTCGAGCCTGGCATCGTGGATGGGCGTTGTCGCTACGCCGGCATAGATGTCCCTAGCGCGTGTGGAATCCACCTTGATGGCGGCGATGGCTATCGCCGGTGAGGCGGTAGCGGCCTGCGCCTCGGCGACGAGGCCGACCTCACCATCAACGATCTGGACGTAGTACTCGAGCTTGTCCTGGGCGCGGCCAAAGTGGAAGAACCAACCAGCCCTGGTCACCTGTCCGGAAAGCGCAGCCGCGATCTTCGAGGATGGCTCGATGCCGAGGAAGCGAGCGTCTGGGGCCCAACGTCTGGCGGTCGCCTCCGCAATGGGATAAGCGGCCAGGACCGAGACGCTCCGGCCGCTGTCCAAAGCCAGGGACTCAGAGGCGGTCAGGGACAGGGGCGAAATAGGGCTGGTGAGCGGCGACTCGGACAGGGCTCCAGCCTGCTGTGGCGTGGCCTCGGCAACAGCGGTTGGACTGGCTTGCGGGCGAATGCCTGGGGTAGTGGCCACAGGGGCGGCGCAAGCTGAGAGGGATAGGGTCAAGGTGGCGGTGAGAATGATGTTTGACAAGCGCATGCGGTGATTCTCCAGGGGCAAGGTAGGTAGTGAGTATAGCGGTGGATGGCAAGGGCGCTCAAGGACGGCGGAGGAGCGAGGCCGCGAGCAGGGCCAGGAGGTCCCTCAGTCCGCAGAGGAGGCGGAAGGCGAGGGC
>DAOTVV010000234.1:0-10767 GCA_034436255.1 Anaerolineae bacterium | reverse complement strand
AAAGTAATATCGGCCAGCAACGCACAGGGCTTGAGAGCTGGCGCCGATTCGGCCACGCCGCTTGGGACAGGCCCGGCGGTGGGCAGAGGGGCTGCCGGCCGGACGTGCTGGCGGGCTGGCCGGGGAGAGATGGAGGTTCGAGGGATCGAGCCGCTGGCTGAGTCAGAGAGATGGTCGGGCAGACGGCCACGTCGTCGCAGAGCGAGGATGCTCAGCTGCGATAAGTGCGTGCCGTCTCGATCATGGCGATGGCGTTGGCCAGGGGAACGTCGTTGCCCAGTTCGGTGTCAGAGCCGACGAAGTAGCGGGTGCTCGGCCTTGACACTGGCGGCGGCGATGAGGGCGGTCCTGGCACCCGGCATCCGGCGGTCGCCTCCGGCCTGTTGCCCTGTCTCAGGAAAGAGGTGTTGGATGTATACGCTGGGGACAGCGCGATCTATGGATACGCCTACCCCCGCACGCCCGTCAACGTGATACCCTCGATGAAGTAGCTCTGGGCCCAGAAGTAGATGACCAAGACGGGGATAACGATGAGAGTGTTCACAGCCATGACGTACCCCATATGGATGAAACTATGACTGATAGCCGTCACCAGCGAGGTTACGCCCAGGACCAGAGTCCACTTTTCGGGGTCATTCAGATAGATGAGCGGCCCGAAGAAATCGCTCCAGAGGTCAACGAAGGAGAACACTACGACTGCCACCGCCGCTGGTTTGCACAGCGGCAGCAGAATCCGAGTGAGAATACCGACATAGCCACAGCCATCTATCCGTGCGGCATCATCCAGGTCGCGTGGCAAGGTCATGAAGAACTGGCGCAGCAGGAAAATGTAGAAAGCACTGCCGAAAAAGGCGGGCACGATGAGCGGCTTGTAAGTATTGACCCAGTGCAGACGGGCAAAGATCACGTACTTGGGCACGAGGGTGACCTGGCTAGGGAGCATCATTGTCGAAAGCAAGACGATGAACCAGACATCACGGCCGGGAAAGCGCAGGCGGCCGAAACCATAGGCGACGAGCACGCAGGAGGCGAGGGTTCCGAGGGTTCCGAGTGTGGTGATGTATATAGTGTTACGCAGGAACTTGGTAAAGTTGTAATAGGCCACCCAGCCCTTGACGAAATTCGAGAGCATGAGCGGCTTGGGAATCCAATCCATCGGGTACTTGCCAATAGCGCCTGGGGTCGAAAGAGCCATATTCACCATGTAGAAAAAGGGCAAGATGAATACTACTGAACCGATGGTGAGAACGAGGTATAGAAGCGCGCGACCCGCGATATTCCTCGCTCGGCGGGTCTGCCACCATTTCGGGCCTGTATTGTGGCGATAGCCGGGAAGCGCGGGCAGATTACTAGCGAGGCCCGATATGCCTCGATCTGAGCGAGTCACCGTATCACTCCTTAGCGTAGCTCGGATTCGTAGTACACCCAGGCAGGAGAAGAACGGAACACGGCAGCAGTGAGAGCCAGGATTATGAAGAACAGAACCCAGGCGGAAGCCGCAGCAAAGCCAAACTTGAAATACCTAAAAGCATTGTTGTACAGGTACAGCACATATGTAAGCGTAGCGAAATTGGGTCCTCCATTTGTGAGGACAAATGAAGCCGTGAAAACCTGGAAGGAGCCGATTATCCCCATGATCAGGTTGAAGAAAATGGTGGGCGACAGCATCGGGAGAGTGATGCTGCGTACACGCGGCCACCAGCCTGCCCCGTCAATCTGAGCGGCTTCATATAGTTCCTTAGGAATGCCCTGCAGGCCGGCCAAGTAGATCATCAGACTGCTGCCGATGCCCCACAGGCTCATAACGATTAGGCAGGGCATGGCCAATTTCTCGCTGTAGATCCACCCCTGTGGGGGCAAGTGCAAGCTCTTCAGAATGATGTTGGCGATGCCCTGTTCGGGGTTGAAGATCATGCGCCAGAGCAGGGCAACCGGTGCCGCTGGCAGGATCGCTGGCAAGTAGTAAATGGTGCGGTAAAGCTTAATGCCCGGAATCCTGGCATTCATCAAGAAGGCAAGGGTGAGAGATCCCAATAGCCCCAGGAACACGGAGAAGAAGGAGAAGTAGGCGGTATTGCCGAGGCTTTTCCAGAACAACCTGTCAGCCGTGAGGGCAGCGTAGTTACCTAGACCGACGAACTTGGCCGGCGTCAATAGGTCAGTTTCCTGTACGCTAAGCACGATCGAGTACAGCATTGGTATTGCTGTCCAGGCGAAGAAGCCTATGAGCCAGGGCGAAATGAACAGGTAGCCTGCGAAGGCCTCAATGCGTGCTCGCTGCCAGGACAGGCGCCCAGCGTGCACAAACGCGGGGCTGGATGGTGCCATCAGGTGCTCCTTGTGAGATGCTACTACATGTGGCTTGCAGGATAGTGGCCCGACTGCTTGCATGTTTGGCCGAGGGCAGTGCTTGTGCAGGAGCGCCGGCGCAGGCACTGCCCTCGGTCGAGATTACGCCTGAGCCAGCAGCTTATTCACCTCGGCGCAGGCGCTGGTGAGTGCTTCCTCTGGGGTCGCTTTCTCGGTGACAACAACGGATTCCCACGCAGCGCTGATGAGATCAGCTATCTTAGCTTCGAGGGTGGGGTGGATTGGTGGCGTGATCGCATAATCGAGACTCTTGACGAAAGCGATCTGGTTGTCAGGCATGCTGCCATTGACTATGAAGGAGTCAGCGGCTGATTTGCGTGAGGGCATGCGCCTGGCGATGCTGCCCACGAGCTTTTCTCGGTCCTTATCCGTAAGGAACTGCAGCAAAGCCATGGCCTCTTTCTTGTGCTTGCCGCCCGACCACACACCGTAGTTGTTCCCCGTGGCCCACTCGAAGCGACCCTTAGGCCCCGTCGGCGGCCCTGCTACATCCCACTGCTTCTTCAACTGGTCGTCCTGAATCATGCCCTGATAGGTGGCGATAGCCCAGGGGCCTGTGTCCTGCATGCAAGCCTTGCCGGAGGCGAAGATTTGGTAGTAGCTGAGATCGCCCATCTGCTGTGGGGTGGGTGAAGCCTTGTACTTCACCTTGAGTTCATAGAAGATGTTGAAGGCAGCAAGCGCCTCTGGCTGGTCCAGCAGGCACTTCTTGAGGTCGTCGCTATATTTCTTGCCGCCATAGGCATACACCACGGGGAGAGCGCGCTGCCATCCCCAGTTCGAAATGGTCTGGGCGCCATCGTAGCCCCACTGGACGGCATTGCCCGAAGAGTCCAACTTGGTCGTCTTGATAGCGTCTTGTTTCATGTCGTCGTATGTCCAGGTCTCGCCCGGGTACGGCAATCCCACCTCGTCGAACCTGATCCTGTGGTAGTACCACATGGTCACGGGGTCAAAAGTGTAGGGAATGCCGAAAGTCTTGCCGTCAGCTACACCGACTTCGGTGAGCGACAGGGGGTAGAAGTCGTCCAGGTCAGGCCAACTCTTGACGAAATCCGTGATGTCCTCGAACACGCCTTTCACTCGGAGGGTGACAAAACCTTCCTCATAGGCCATTAGAATGTCGGCGGCAGTCCCTGCGACGACAGCGGCGAGGATCTTCTCCGGATCGTCCCATACGTCGGGCTCTGGCATCACGACGATGTCGGGGTGAGCAGCCTCGTAGTCCACCTTGTTGATCTTGTTCATTTCGGTCTCGCCAGGGGTCTCGCCATACATGAAGCGCAGCGTGACCTTTTCGGAGCCAGCAGCCGGCACAGTAATGACTTTCTCGACCACCTGCGTCTCTTTGACTACGACGGTCTGCTGCACTACTTGAGGCGTGCCCTCCACGATCTTGGTGACTTCCTGAGTCACCACCTTTTCAATTACCTGTGGCGTGGGCGTCGCGCCGCAGGCAGCTAGCGCTGCTGCGGCACCGAGGCCGGCGCTGGCGCTGAGAAGACGCCGTCGAGATACCCCCCTTGCGTTCACTTCGTCTTGCCTCCTGCCTTGGGCTTGAGTTGCGGCAAGGTCGCCTCCTCGAGAGCATGCCTGCGCTCGCTCTCACTGAGCGTGTCAGGCGCTGACATCGAGGCGGGCCTGCGGACGGGCCAATCAGGCTGTTCGTGCGACATGCCGGAACCAAGCCCCGTTTTGTTACTATGCGACGATTATAGTAGAAGACGGGTGTATCAGAGTGAGTGTGCCTTGACATGTTTTGACATTTCTGGACAAAGCGTCGCTTGGCTGAAGCAGCACAGGTGAGGCGGCAATTGTAGCGAGGCGCACGGGTTCTTGTTATGGTTATGGGTGAAAGAGACTGGGCTGACGCCAGCGCAGGAATATGGCTCGGGATGAGCGGTTGGAGGTGACAGTGGCTGAAAGAGCATCTGAGTTGGCGGCCGGCGCTGTGCGCGAGGCCCTGGAGCATCTGTACGAGAACGCGGCCCTGGCGCAGTCGTCCCTGGCTCAACTCATACCCGAGGTCGCCAGCATCGCTGCCCTTCAGCCTCGGGCCCAGGCCCTGCGCCGTTTGCTCTTGGACGGCATCGAGCTGTTGCGCCCCGTCCGCCCAACAGCTTTCGGCGATCGGGCGGCGCGCAGCTACCAGGTGCTCTCCCTGTACTACCTGGAGGAGATGCCAATCAAGCAGATCGCGAGCGAGCTCGGAATCGGTGACCGCCAGGCCTACCGTGAGCTGCGGCGCGCCGAGGCTGAACTCGGGCAGGTGCTCGCTGCCACCGCCTTGCCGGGCGACACCACTGCGATCGCGAACACTGCCGAGGCGCAGCCGGACACGTCTGCGGCAGGGCTCGAAGGCAAGCCGCCCCCGGATAGTCCAGCAGCCGAGGACGAGCTCGGGCGGGAACTGGCGCAGTTGGTCGCCCAGACCAAGTCGGTGAACCTGGGCCGAGCCCTCGAGGCTGCGCTTGTAGCTACCAGGCCTCTTGCGGAACGCCTGGGCGTGGCAGTGCCATCACCGGCTGGCCTGTCGGAAACGACCATCCAGGCCGATGAGGGCTTGCTGCGGCAGCTCCTCATCCAGGCCCTGAGCCTGGCGATCCAGGCTGCCGCATCGGCATCAGCCGCATTGGCGCGCCTGGAGTTCGCGGTGGCCCACCAGGGCCAGGCGACGCATCTGCACATCCACTGTCCCGCCCCTGCCAGAGAAGGGGCTGGGCTCGCGCTGCTGCCGGTTGTCCAGCGCCTCGCTGCGGTGCAGAGCATCGGCGTTGACCTGGTGAGCCAGGCCGATGGCTCGTGCCTGCTCACCCTCGCCTTCGGCGCCGCCCGGCCACATCTTCTCTTGGTTGTGGAGGACAATCAGGGCGCCATCGAACTCTACCAGCGCTACCTGGCCACCGAGCCACAGTGGCAGGTGGTCGGGGTGAGCGATCCCCGCCTTGCTTTCGAGATGGCGGCAAGGCTCGTCCCGACCGCCGTCGTGCTGGACATAATGATGCCACGGCAGGATGGCTGGACGGTGCTGCAGACGTTGCGCACCCGATCCGAAACCGCCGCCATCCCCGTGATCATCTGCTCTGTCTTTCACGACCCGGGCCTGGGCGAGGCCCTCGGCGCAAGCGCCTACCTGAAGAAGCCGGTCTCGCGTCTGGCCCTGCTCGGCGCGCTCAGGCGGGTGCTTGCGGAAGCGTGACATAATCCGGCCGCAGACACGCCAATGCCGCTCGGATCAGCCCAAGGGTGTCTTTCTCACGCAGGCCACTTGCCTTCTCGACGGAGAAGGACCTGGCGGGAGCCGGCCTTGCTTCCTCGGGGGGCGCGCCGGTGATGGCGATGATGGGGATGCCGGCCAGGTTGCTCTCGGCGCTCATAGTTTCGGCCAGGCCGATGCCATCCAGCCCGGGCATGACCATGTCCAGCAGAACGACCGCCGGCGGGGACTGCCGGAGTCTCTGCAGCGCCTCCTCGCCGTTGTAGGCCCAGCGAATAGCGCCGCTCCACTGCGCCGCCTGCAGCATACGCAGGACGAGCTGGACGAAACCCCGGTCGTCGTCAACGATGAGGATGTCACCGCCCGGGACTGCGGCGCGCAGGGCTTCGAGAAGAGCGCCAGCTGCCACTGGTTTCGTCAGGATGGCGCGGAAGCGGCCCTGACGCAGAACGGTGGGCAAGCTGGGCAACTGGCAGTGCAGGACTGGTACTCCCGGCGGCAGCTCTCTCAACGCCGCTTCGCCAAGCCGTCCTTTCGCTTCGTTTATCAGGATGGCATGCGGGTGCCGCTCCTGGCACAGGCCGGACAGGGCAGCGGGCTCGCTAACCCAGACCACGTCAAAGCCGTCCAGTTGGCGCGAGAGATACGTGCTAGAGAGGCTATCGTCGTCGAGCACCAGCAGGCAGGGAAGGTATGGGCTGCGCGGCATCGGCGCCTCCGTTCCCTGATGTAGGCGGGAGAAGCCCTTCTCCTGGAGAGGCAGAGTGAAGGAGAAGGTGCTGCCCCTGCCGACTTCGCTCGTCGCCCAAATGCTGCCTCCATGCAACTGGACGAAACGCTTGGCGATGGCCAGGCCGAGCCCCTTGCCCTGGCTCTCCGCGTGGCGCCAGGAGTCGACCTGGTGGAATTCGTCGAAGATGCTCTCCAACTGCTGCTTGGGGATGCCCGCCCCCGTGTCTGTGACCGAGACGACAACCTGCTGCTCTTCCAGCACCGCGGCCACCTTGATGTAGCCTCGCTCCGTGAAGCGGCTGGCGTTAGTGAGCAGGTTGAGCAGGACCTGGCGAATGCGGGCTCGGTCCAGGGCCAGGGTGGGCAGATCCTTGGGCAAGTCAGCCAGGAGCGTGACCGGCCTGTTCGCCAGGAGGCCGCGAGCGATCTCGAGCGCCTCCTGCACTACTTCGGCCAGATCCGTGGGCTCGCGGCGCACGGGCATGGCATCGGCTTCCATACGCGCCAGGTCCAGGATATCGTCAATCATGTCCGAAAGGTAGCGCGCGCTGCGGTAGATTTCGGCCAGGTCCCGGCGCAAGTTGGCGGGCCAGCGAACCTCACCATAGACCTCGGGTGAATGGTGCATGATGTCGGTGAAGCCCAGGATGATGTTGAGCGGCGTGCGCAGTTCGTGGCTGATGCTGGTGGCGAATTCCTCCTTCAGGCGGCGCGCTTCCTCGGCTTCCTGGCGAGCCATGGCAAGTTCATGGATTGTGCGCTGCAAGAGGCGATTCGTGAGGTCCAGGGCGGTGACAGTTCGGTTCAGCTGGCCCTGGCGGTCCCGCAACTCCTCTGCCAGGTAGGTGGCATCGGCGCCACGGCGCCAGGACCAGGCGAGGATGAGGTCGAGCGGTGACAAGATCAGGTAGGCCGACACCCCCGCCAGGGACACGGCGAGTGCCACCATCGCCTGGCTGGCCGCTGTCGAACCGGCGGGTGCCGGCAGCCAGTGCCATAGCGCCAGGCAAACGAGGGCCATCGCCGGAGCGGCGGCGGGCCTGATCAGCCCACCGGCCATAAGGACAGGGATGACAAGAAGGAAGGCCGCCTCTGGGAGCGCAAACCAGTCGTAGAGGACCAACGCCGCTGCTACAGCGGTGGCGATGAGCAGGGCGGTGGCCAGGGGCAGCGACCGGCTGCAGAGATAGTGGCAGAGAGCGGCACAGAGCATAAGGCCTGGCAGCCAGAGGAACACCACCTGGTTGCTTGCTGCGCCAATCAGGTAGCGCCACCAGGCCAGGAGCGCCACGCAGCCCAGAAGCAGAGCCAGCCGCCGGGCCGTGGCCAGGCGCAATTCATCCCGGTTGAGGCGCCGCATGGCGGAGAGGCGGGCGGCGCTCATGCTAACCGTGGTCATCGGCGATCCTCCCGGCGCGAGGCCATGCTGCCGGCCTCGCCCGTCATCGGCTATCAGCATGCGCTGGGATGCAGCCTTGCGCAAGCCGGGGCGCCCAATACAGAGGCAGTTTCCAGGCAGACCCGGGTTGCCGCGCCGGCATTTGGGCGGACAGTCCCTGCGCCCATGCGGGCCATAGCTGCCTGTGCCCGGGAGTGCAGCTATACTGCCAGGCAGCAAGCGGGGGCAAGCCATGTACACTTACCTGCGCATCTGCGCCGCCGTCATCATCGGCCTCCACCTGATCTCGCCCTACATCGAGATCGAGCATATCTGGGGCGCCGGCGGTTTCCCTTTCATCCCCCTGCTCGTGCGCCTGGCGCTGGCAGCAGGGGCAGCCAGCCTGTTCTGGCCGCGCCTGGCGACCCGCGCCTGGGCGCTGGGATTGCAGGCCCTTCGCTCGCTGCGGCGGCACGTCTCGGGCGCGCTGCTCGCCGGCGCGGCATCGCTCCTGGCGCTACCTGTATTCTGGGTGGCGCGGCTGCAGCATCTCCACTGGGGCGATGCTTATATCTTCGCCAATGCCATCTCTTACCCCGGCGTCTACCTTACCTACAGCTGGATGGCACCGCTAGACCTGTACCTGCATGCCAAGGCCTGGCTGCTGATGCACAACATGGCTGGCTGGGACGTGCAGACCACGTACGCTGCCATCTCCGTGCTCACCGGCGGCATATTCGTGTTCAGCCTTCTCCATGCCATGGACGAATGGGGAGACGATCTCAGCCAGAGAGCGGGCACTGCCGCCCTCGCCCTGACGCTGGGCAGCATGCAGCTGTTCTTCGGCTATGTCGAGGCCTACACGATCCTGCCGCTTGGCATCTTGCTCTTCCTCTGGCTGGGCTTGCGTTTCCTGCGGGGGAAGGGCGAGCTTTGGCCGGCTTCGCTGGCACTCGCGCTCGGCCTTGGCCTGAGCCCGTCGCTGTTTCCGCTGCCACTTGCCTTGCTATTCCTGGCCTGGTGGGCCTGGCGCCGCCGGGGCTGGTCGGTGGGTAGGGTGGCGCTGCAGGTGGCCGGCCCCATGCTCATCGTCGGCCTGGCGGTTGTGGCTCTGATGACGGCAGGCCACCACGGCCTGGACGTCTTTTTCAGCGGCGCCGACTCGCCGGGTGGCGACAAGGGCTTTGCCTTCGTGCCTCTCACGATGGTGGCCAGCAAATGGGTGCACTACACCATGTTCTCCTGGGCACACCTGCGCGACATCCTCAACGAGCAGATGCTCATCGCCCCCCTTAGCCTGTTGCTGGTGGTTGGTGTGTTCCTGGGCTTGAGTCGCAGGGTCAACTGGCGCGACCCGGCGCTTGTGTTCCTGGCCATCGCCGCCGCCAGCCAGTTCCTGCTCGCCTGCACCTGGAACGCCGATTATGGCGGCAGGCGGGATTGGGACCTCTTCGCCTCGGCCGCCCTGCCGATGACGCTGCTGGCCGCTTACTTGCTGAACCGGTACGTGGAGAGACCGGAGCGTGAGCGTACGTACGCTCTGGCTGTGGCCGTGTCGCTAATGCATCTGATCCCGTGGATCTACTTCAACACCTTGCCCTGGCCGTGGACGTAGGTTGGCGGCGGCTGAGGGGACGGGGTCAGGACACAGATGAACACCGAAGCACACAGATCAGAGACGGAACGAAGCCGTCTTCGCGGCGGCCTGCGTTTATCTGTGTCTTTCGGTATTGATCTGTGTCCCACACCGTGTCCTATTCTCGAGCAGGAGGAAGGCAATGGCAGCGCTTGATGACGTGATCGCGTCCGGGTCGTACCAGGCGACCTGGGAATCGCTCAAGCAGTACGTGGCGCCCCAGTGGTACCGGGACGGTAAATTCGGCATCTTCATCCATTGGGGCGTCTACGCTGTGCCCGCTTTCGGCAACGAATGGTACCCGCGCAACATGTACCTTCAGGGTACGCCGGAGTTCGAGCACCATGTCGCCACGTACGGGCCACAGAAGCAGTTCGGTTACAAGGATTTCATCCCGCGCTTCAGAGCGGAGCGTTTCAACGCGGGCGAATGGGCGAGCCTCTTCAAGGAAGCGGGAGCGCGTTACGTGGTGCCCGTCGCCGAACACCACGATGGCTTCGCCATGTACGACTGCTCTTTCACCCGCTGGAAGGCAACGGCGATGGGCCCCCGGCGCGACGTGATCGGCGAGCTGGCCGCTGCCGTGCGTCAGGCTGGGCTCGTCTTCGGCCTGTCCAGCCACCGCGCCGAGCACTGGTGGTTCATGAACGGCGGCCGCCAGTTCGACTCGGACGTGAATGACCCGGCATATGAGGATTTCTACGGCCCGGCGGCGCCGGAAGGCAGCCAGCCGGATAAGGCCTACCTGGATGACTGGCTTGGGCGCACCTGCGAGCTGGTGGACAGGTACCAGCCGCAGCTTGTGTGGTTCGACTGGTGGATCGAGCAGCCCGTTTTTGAGCCCTACCTGCGCCGCTTCGCCGCCTACTACTACAACCGCGGCAGCCGCTGGGGAATCGCCGGCGCCGGACCAGGCGTGGCGATCAACTTCAAGAACAAGGCTTTCCCGGAAGAGGCGGCTGTCTACGACATAGAGCGTGGCCTGGCCTCGGAGATCCGGCCGGTGTTCTGGCAGACGGATACGTCTATCTCCAGGAATTCCTGGGGCTACGTCAGCGAGCAGGACTACAAGCCAGCCCGCGAGATCATCGAGGACCTGGCGGACATCGTCAGCAAGAATGGCGCTTTGTTGCTCAACGTCGGTCCGCGGCCGGACGGCACGATCCCGGAGGCGGAGCAGGAGGTTCTGCGAAGCATCGGCCGCTGGTTGAGCAGCAACGGCGAGGCCATCTACGGCACGCGGCCCTGGCGCGTTTTCGGCGAAGGGCCCACCGTCCAGCCCGTGGGCATGATGAGCGAGCGTCAGCGCCTTGCCTACACAGCGCAGGACATCCGCTTCACGAGCAAGGGCGACAGGCTTTTCGCTATCTGCCTGGGCCAGCCCGGGTCCGCACTGAACATCAAGGCTCTGGGCCGGCGAAGCGGGCTCTGGCC
>DAOTVV010000233.1:0-9492 GCA_034436255.1 Anaerolineae bacterium | reverse complement strand
TGGGCACACCACGTGGACGGGGCGGGTCGAGGGGCTACATGTGCGCACCCTGTGCTGCCGGACACGACATGGCGTTACCCCTGCGCCTTTTCAGCCAGAAAGCGGGTAGTCGCCGTACTCGCGCACTACCTCGGTGACGGCGCGCAGGTTAGCCAAGGGAGTGCCGTGAGCCGTGGCGTCCCCAGTACCGAGGATGATTCCGCGGCCCTGGGCATAGCGTCCCGCCTGCCGTATCACTTCCCGGGCGTATTCGCGCACTTCGGCCTCAGTGAGCATGGCCAGGCTCTTGGGCTCGAGGCCGCCGATGATGACCTTGTCCGGCCAGGCGGCGCGCGCCTCATCAAGCGGCATGTTGCCGGTTGTCGGCGGTGTCACCGAGTCTAAGCCGTCCATGCGGCCTCGGGCGATCAGGTGGGCCACACCTTTCAGCAGGCCGCACATGTGAGCGATGTAGAGCTTGCCCTCGGCATGGACGATGTCGGCGTAGTCGTCCAGGTAGCGACGGGTGAAGCGGTCGTACATATCGGGCGAGGCTGTGCTCGTCGAGACATCCTCGTAGCCGATCACCACCAGAGATGGCGACTGGGCCAGCAGCCGGTATGCCTGCTTGTTGTGCTCGTGCATCGTTTCCAGCAGGTCCTGGGTCTGTGCCGGGTAATCATAGAGAGCGTAGGTGAGGCGCTCCACACCCATATCCTCGCCGAGAAGGAACTGGAGTGGGCTCTGCGGGCCGCTGACCGTTGCCAGGCCATCGTCGGCAATGGCGGCGTCGCGCAGCCGGAAGGCGTTGTAGTCCGGCAAGTAGACGGTATGCTCGACATAGTAACGGTAGGCCGGGAAATCGCCCACGCTCTTGATGAAGGGCTCAGCGATGAATGTGGTGAATGGGGTTTGCAGCCGGCGCTCGACCAGTTCGCCGACAGGCGTCTCGATGGTGTTGACGATCTCGTCGCCGCGGCGCAGGGAGCGCATGTACACATCCCTGTGCTCCACCAGGATGGCAGGCACGTGGCGTTCCAGGACGTAAGCTCCGACGTAGCGCAGGGCCTCCAGAACGTCCAGGCGCTGGCCTGGTGGCAGCGAATCGGTGAAGTAGGCATCAAAGAGCGGAGCCCAGGGAAGACGGTCCACAGGCTGACGGTGCAGCGCCGCCAGTAGCCGCTGACGGCCGTTCATGCTTGAGAGAACCCGTGTTCACAGGCGCTAGTGCTGCCGGCAGCGCCGCTCTGGCCAGTGGCAGTGGCACGCGAGATCGCGCGCCCCATCAATACTTCATGCCCGTGAGCACAATGCCCTCGACGAAGGCGCGCTGGAAGATGAAGTAGAAGATCAGCACCGGCAGCATCACCAACACCGACCCGGCGATCGTCAGGTTGTACTGCAGCCAGCGCTGGAACGCGAAGAGTGCCACGCCGATAGGCAGCGTGCGCGAACGGTCGCTGTCGGTGACGATGAGCGGCCAGAGGAAGTCATTCCAGATCCAGATGAAGTGGAAGATCACCAGGGCCGAAAGGGCTGGCTTGCAGAGAGGCAGGACGATCTGCCAGAAGATACGCCAGTCTGAGGCCCCGTCTATGCGCGGCGCCTGGATGAGTTCGTCGGGAATGCTAGTGATGAACTGGCGCATGAGGAAGATGCCGAACGGGCTGATAAGCGCTGGTAGTATCAGGGCGAACAGCGTGTCCTTCAGGTGCATGTAATGGGCCACGATCATGAACGTGGGGATGAGCACGACAGCGAACGGCACCATCATCGTGCTCAGCACCAGGAGGAACAGGGCATTCTTGAGAGGGAAGTCGTACTTCGCAAACAAGAAGCCGGCCATGGCGCTCGTGAAGACGTTGCCACTGACGACAGCGATCGCGACGATGATCGAGTTGCGGTAGTAGACAGGGAAGTTCGCGTGCCAGGCCTTGACATAATGGGAGAACGTGATCTTGTGCGGTATCCAGATGATGGGGTAGGTCATGGTCTCCGACGGCACCTTGATCGAGGTGATCAGTGTCCAGTAGAACGGCAACATCATGACCACCACGCCGGCAAGCAGCACAGCGTAGACGACCGCAGCGGTTATTCTGCCTTTGACCTTGCTAGAGATCATCGCAGCGAACTCCTTGGAAGTAGAAGCCCGACCGGGATTGAGAAGAATAGCCAACCGCCCGCCCGGATAGGCTGGCGCGGCTGTGCCCGGGATCGCGGCTAGTCATCAGTAACTCCAGCGAGTCCTCAGGTAGCGCAACTCGACGGCGGTGAGGGCCAGGATGATCAGGAAGAAGATGTAAGCCAGCGCCGAAGCATAGCCCATGCGGAACTGCTGGAAGCCGACCTGCTGAATCCACATCACGACCATCCGGCTGGCGTTCTCTGGGCCGCCGCTGGTCATCACGAAAGGTATCGAGAAGACTTGGAGGTTGCCGATGGAGTTGGTTACGGTGACGAACAGCACCGTAGGCGAAAGCAGTGGCCAGGTGACCTTCCAGAACTGCTGCCAGGAGTTGGCTCCGTCCATCTTGGCCGCTTCGTAGAACTCAGTGGGTATACCTACCAGGCCAGCCAAGAAGAGCACCACGTTGTAGCCCATGCCGCCCCAGATGCTCACGCCGATCAGAGACGGGATGACACGCGACGACGAAGTTAGCCATGGCTGCGCCGGGATGCCGAAGTTGCGGAGGAGGGCGTTGAGCAGGCCGAATTGTGACGGTTGCAAGATGAAACGCCAGACGATAGTCACGGCGATCATCGGCGTGATCACGGGCAGGAAGTAAGCGGTGCGGAAGAAGGATTTCAGATGGCTGCGGCTATGGATGAGTTGGGCGACGAAGAGGGACAGCGCCATGCCCACGGGGACGGAGACGAAGGCGAAATAGGCCGAGTTGATCAGGGCCGTTATGAATACGGGATCCTTTGTGAAAGCGTAGGTGTAATTGCCGAGACCAGCCCACTTGAGCGGCTGCAGCATCTCATAGTCGAAGAAGCTGTAGAACAGCGACGCGAAGATGGGAAAGATGTTGAAGATAAACAATAGCCCCAGGATCGGGACAAGCCAGAGCAGAATGGGCTGAAAATGCCGTCGCTTCTGCCTGGCCGCAACCCTGGCCACTATGGCTGCATCAGCTGTCGCCATAGCCACCCGCACCTCCACTACTGGTCAGGCGGCTAGGTCAAGCCATCTCCCCGGCAGACACAGGGGCGATGGCTCCGGACCTAGCTCGCCAGCGAAACCATTCGGTGGCCTTACGGGGCGGGCACCGTGCCCGCCCCGACTGGGCCTGCATTGACTGGACCACGCTTCGGGCCGCACCCGAAGCGGGTTAGGCTTCGGGCCGCACCCGAGGTGGGTTACGCTTCGGGCCGCACCCGAAGCGGGTTACGCTTCGGGCCGCACTCGAAGCGGGTTACGCTTCGGGCGTGATCCAGAAATTGGTCTTGCTCAGCATCTCGTCGTAGAGCGCCTCGTATTCCTTGAGGACGTCCTGTATCGGCTGCTTGTTGAGCAAGATCGCATCCTCCATCTTGTGCCACATGTCGTCGAAGGGCGCCGCTACCTCGCCCGGGAAGACCATGCCGCCCTTGAACTGGTCGGCCAGCACCGCGAGAGACTGGGCGCGCCGGTCGGCCTGTGAGAGCTCGGACTTGGCTGCGGCGTCGGCGAACATCTTCGGATAGTCCGGATGCGGTTCGGTGGTGACGATCGAGCCCTGGTTGTGTGCCCGATCTACCATGAACTGGTAGTTGTGGTAGGTGAACTTGAACAACTCCCAAGCTGCCTTCAGCTTGTCACCCTGAGCCAGGGTGGTCACCATCCAGACCAGGCCGTCATAATCGAAGCGGCCGTACGGGCCGGTACCCGTGAAGGTGGGGTAGGTGACGGGGACCCACTCGATATCCGGGTAGTTCGCCTCGAGCGTGCTACCGAACCACGTCCAAACCTGGACGAAAGCCGACTTGCCGGTGCCGAAAGCCTCATCATAGTTCAGGAAGGATCGGTCGTTGACCTTGTACTTGTCGTACATGTCAACGAGCATCTGCCAGGCGTTGACGCTCTCCTGGCTGTTGATGAAGCTCTTCTTCTTGTTGTAGACGTGGGCCTTCTGCTGGTACATCATGTCGTTCCAGATGTAGCGGGCGTAACCATTGAAGGAGAAGCCCGCCTGAGACATCTGCCCGCCCTCGTTCTTGACGAACTGCTGGGCGAACTTGCCGAACTCATCCCACGTCTTCGGCACATCGCTTACTTTGACGCCGGCTGCATCCAGGATCTTCTTGTTGGCATAGATGATCGGGCCCATGGCGCAGGTGTGCAGCCAATAGAGTTTGCCATCGTCCAGGGGACGCACCTGGTAGAACTTGTGCCCCTGGATGTAATCCATGGGCAGGACTTCCTCGGTGATATCACGGATGGCGGCACGGCGAGCAAACTCGCCCTCGCGGTCCGCTTCCATCACCATGTCGGGCCCCTGCTTCGCCGCCAGGGCAGCGTTCACCTTGGTGTCAATGTCGCTCCACTGAATCGGCTCGTAGGTCGTCTTGATGTTCGGGTAGGCATCGTTGAAAGCTTTGACGTTGGCCTTGATCGCGCGGATTTCGGGATCCGTCTCGTCACCCGGAGGGCCCCAGAGCAGGATCTCGACTGCTGGCACTGTCGCCTTGTCGTAGCTGCCATAGGCCTTCTGGCCATCCTCGATGGTCTCGGCGACGGCACCGCCTTCAACAACGGCGACGTTGCCCCCCGGGGTGGGCGTGGCCTGTACCGAGGCGCCGCCCGAAGATGGCGCACTGGTAGCTTCAGGCGCAGTGGTGGCTGCGGCTGTTGTCGGTGCCTCCGGAGCGCTTGTAGGCGCTGAGGGGGCAGTTGTGGTTGCTGGAGCAGCCGGCGTTGCACCGCAAGCGGCCAACACTGCTGCACCAGCGGCGGCACCCATGAACTTCAGTAGGTGGCGCTTGCTCATGCGGATGTTCAAAGCTGACATGTCTTTTCCTCCTGGCAAAATGCCAAAGTAGGTCTGGCGCACAACTCCTGTACGCCCGGGATTGCGATCAACTGCGGTCCTCCGGCTCGGAACCGAGACGTGAGCGAGGCGCATTCGGCGCCATTGCGCCACTCAACTGCTCAGACGAAAGGCGCATCGCCCTCCTGCATCCTGTCTGCACTCCGCATCGCCGCCGGCCGCACGCTCCGATCACGGCACACGACTCACGACGAAAAACTCGCTGGTAGCACCAAGCACAAGCATGATAGCTCCCATGGCCGTCGCGCGATAGCCAAGCTGAGAGGCGACTACCCGGGGCGGGAAGGGAACCACCCCCTGCAGGCGAGCGATGATGGGCTCAATGAGCAGGTCGCCCGCACCGGAGACGCTACCGCCCAAGATGACGACTTCAGGGTTCAGCAGAGCAGCCATGTTGGCAATGGCGAGGGCCAGCAGGTCCGCCGTTTCAGCGACGGCCTGCCTGGCCCATGCCTCGCCTTGGCGGGCGGCAGCATATACGTCCTCGGCTGTCAGGTCGCTCGCGAAAGAGGCATTTGCCTGCACAAGACCGCGCTCGGCGGCGGCACGGCGGGCACGTTCGGCCAGGCCGAGGCACGAGGCCTGCGCCTCGAAGGCGCCGAATTCATCGTACCGCTTACCCAACGCCTGCAGGCTCGGCAGCAGGTAGCCGATCTCGCCAGCCGCCTGATTGTGGCCACGGTAGATCGCGCCGCCGATGATGACCCCGGCGCCGATGCCTATGCCGACGGTGACGGCGATAAGGTCCCGCGCTCCCTGCCCGGCGCCGAAACTCATCTCGCCCAAGGCGGCCAGGTTCACGTCATTCTCTATGAACACAGGCAAGTCGTAGTGTTCACTGAGAAGGGAAGCGAGCGGCAGTTCCCGCCAGGATAGGGACGGAGCGTAGGTGACGACGCCCTCGCGGGCGCGGGTGATACCGGGCACCCCGACGGCGATGCCGCGAACCTGCTGGCCATCGGGCCTGGGCGCGGCCAGGAGGTCGTCCAGGAGGCGGAAAAGCTGCTGCACGTGGTCGCTAGAACGTGGCAGATACACCTCGTACTGGATGTTCCCCGAGAGGTCAGCCACCGTGCCATACATCCGGCTGCCCCCGAGGTCCGCGCCGACAACGGCGTAGGCGTTGCCGTTGAACTCGAGCAAAGGGGAGGGCCGACCGCCAGTGGATTCGCCCTTGCCGCCGTTGCGGACAAGGTCTTCGGCCTGCAACCCATCCACGATGCGCATGACCGTGGGCAGGCTCAACCCAAGGCGCTGGGCGATCTCGGAGCGGGAGATCGGGCTGTAGCGCCGGATTGTGTCCAGAACGGCGGCGCGGTTGATGCTGCGCAGCAGGCCGACAGTCGCCGGCTGGTTGCGGCTTTCAGCCCTCGATTGCCTCTTGCTTCGCGTGGTGTAGCTAGGCAACTCTCCCTCGTTGGTCCTTCGCCACGTCCTCGCTGGGAAAAGCAACCTTTGCTCGCGGCTCCCTGCATGTCTTACTTACTGACAGGGAGTAAGTCATATTATAGCACCTTGCTAAGGACATTTCAAGTGCGGCAGACGGCGGATCGGCCCGGATTCGGACCGGGAAAGCCGCGCGGCAAGGCGATCGGCTGTGCAGCTGGCGGCCGGCAGGCGACGCCGAGCCACCTGGCAACCATCAAGCGAGTCTGGACGGTTCGTCGCCAACCGGAAGCGAGAACTACCGAGACAACTCGCTGAAACGGCGAGCGATAGCGAGCGCCGGGTCCACCGGCACCTCGGCACGCTTCAACCCAGGCGGAATGACGATCGTGGGTGTTGGCCGCACAGCCTTTCCCTCGAACTGAGGCAGCCACTCTCTCTCCGCCTCCAGCAAGTCGCTTGCCATCTCGCGTATCTCTTTGAGGGTCAGCACTGATGCAGTCAGCGGATCCAGAGCACAGGCATGGACCACCTGCTCAGGGTCGCCCGAGATGGCGGCTTGCACCGCCAAACGCTGGACGGAGATGTTGCTCAGGTTGAGTGCTGCGCACTGTGGCGGCAATTCCCCGACGATTGTGGGGTGGAGGCCGCTGCCGTCGGCATAGATGGGTCCCTCGGCGCAGCAATCCGCCGGCAGGTTGGCTATCATGCCATCGTTGCGCAGGTTCCCGTTGAAGCGGAAAGTCTTGCCAAACTCGAGGGCCTCGATGATGTAGGAACAGTACTCCACCGAACGCGCTGGCAAGGTCTCAGGCTCCTGGCTGAGCTCCAGGCCCTTCCCCCTCTCGGCGACGCGCTTGCTCCAGTTCAGCGCCGCGCCGGACTCGCCACCGAAATCCGGTTCGTCGCAATACTGGCTGAGGGCGTGCTGGCTCTTGCGGAAATAGGGCAGGTACTCAGATAGGTGGCCGCTGGATTCGGTCATGAAGTAGCCGAACTGGCGAAACACCTCGCCGCGTACTTTCTCGTTAGCATAGTACTCGGGCTGCTCGAAGCGTTGGCGCAGCAGCGGGTACAGATCCTGGCCGCGATGCTCGAGTTTGAGGAACCAGGCCATGTGGTTGATGCCGGCGCAGAGATAGTCAATCTCCTCCTTGGGCACGCCTACATAGCCAGCGATGAGGCCAAGGGTCGTCTGTACGCCATGGCACAAGCCCACAAACCGCACCTTGGTCTCGCCCAAGGCCCAGCCGACCATGGCCATTGGGTTGACGTAATTGAGAAGCGTCGCCTCTGGGCACAACTCTTCCATATCGCGAGCCATGTCCAGAGCGACGGGGATGGTGCGCAGGGCGCGGAAGATGCCCCCAGGCGCCAATGTGTCCCCTATGCACTGGTCGACGCCGTAGCGCATGGGGATGCGGTAGTCGTGTTCGAACGCCCGCAGCCCGCCGATCTGGAAGGTCGCTATAACATAGTCGGCGCCCCGCAAGGCCTCGCGACGGTCAGTGGTGATGCCGACGCTCGCTGGCAGACGATTGGCGGCGATGACACGGTTGACAAACGCCTCCACCTGCGTGGTGTTGCGGGTGCTGGGAGCCATGAGGGCGAACTCGCTTCCCTCCAGGCCAGGTGTGGCCAGAATGTCGAGGATGAGGGTCTTGCAGAACACCAGGCTTCCCGCACCGATAATGGCAATCTTGGGCATGCTTCACCTCCGCTCTGCACTGACGGGCAACCAACTGAGTGCCTCTCGACGACCGATATGGCCGGGGCTCGGGGCCAGCCTCGCGCGGCAGTGAGCCTCTCAGGCACGCGATACGTACACCGCCGCACCCAGAACAAGCGCACCTCCGATAACGGCGGAAAGGGAGAGGCTCTCGCCGAGCATGAACAGGCCAAGTACCGCCCCGACTACAGGCTCCAGGTTCAGAAAGATGCTGGCCCGGGCGGCCTCGAAACGCTCCAGGCCCCAATTGTAGAGCAGATAGCTGAGGGCTGACGAGCCCAGGCCCAGCACCAGTACGGCTGCCCAGACCTCGGCCGAAAGCGAAAACCTGGGTAGCCCATTCCGGAGGAGCGCCACGGGCACTAGTGCGAGGCTACCGAAGGCAACCATCCAGGCGGTTGTCACCATCGGCGAATAGCGCTGCATCAGGCGCTTGCTGAGCAGAATCCCGGCAGCCGTTGAGACGGCCGAGAGAGCCACCAAGATGTCGCCCAGCCAGCCGTGCGACGACGGACCACCAACGATTAGAATGACGCCGAGGGTCGAAACCAGCACCGCGAGCCATCCTCCAAGGCTGAGACGTTCGCCCGTGAAGAGGACGGCCGCTACGGCCAGCAGGGGCGTGGCGGCGCCCATGACCAGGGCAGCGCTGGCGGCGGTCGTGTATTGTAGGCCAGCGAACTGGAGGGTGAAGGTCAGGCTAATCGAGAGCAGCCCTGTAGCCACGAACAGTGGCAAGTCAGCAGTCTTGGGCCAGAAACTGGCCCCGCCATTGTGCCGCGCCGCCAGGGGCATGAGCACAGCTGTGGCGAGAACGAAGCGGTAGAGGACCACATGGCCCGGGCCGAGCTGGGCGAAAGCGACTTTGCCGAATGGAAAGCCCACGCCCCAGAGCACGCCGGCACCGATGAAGGCCGCTAACACTCGCCAGTCGCGCTGCCTGAGCGGCCGCTCAACAGCCTGCGCCAGTCCAGCCCTGGCACTCCCTTCGCTGACTGTGGACATGTGATCCGGTTTCACTCCGCAAGCAACTGGCTCAGACTACTGCCTACTGATCGGCAGAGCTTGGCGCTAAGGCTGGCGAAGCGCAAATGGGGCGCCCGGTCTTGCCGGCGGGAATGGGCAGGCACTGGACTTGTTCGCGCGGCCCAGATTCAAGGGCGCCCTGGCGGAGGAGAAGCCACCTTCACAGCCACGCCAGAGGCCCGCACTCCAGATCCGCCGGTGCGCTTTGGGTAGGCGCGCTGTCGTCCCGTGTCATCTGGGGGTTTGGCGGAATAGAGTGGTCCCAGAACGACTGATGCGCAGGGGGCGCAACCCCTGCGCATCAGTCCGACCGCGGGGCTAGCTCTTGATGCCGGTCATGGT
>DAOTVV010000232.1:0-13153 GCA_034436255.1 Anaerolineae bacterium | reverse complement strand
GCGCGGGTCGCGCTTCAGAGCCGGGATGCCACCGATCTTGTCCAGTTCCTGGGCAAAGTACTCGCCGTTGCGCCAGCGAACATCCGTCTGCTCGTCCAGCCGCTTAAGCGCGGCACCCAAGATCGCTCCCTGAAACTCGGTCATGCGGTTGTTGCCGGCGGGAATGTAGTGATCGTACTTGCCGCCACCGGGGATGCGCCCCAGGTCGCCATAGGAGTAGCAGTTGACGGCAAGGTCATCGTCGCTCGTGGTAATGGCGCCGCCCTCGCCGGCGGCCAGCGGCTTGCCCATCTGGAAGCTGAAGCCGCCCAGGGTGCCGATTGAGCCAACCCTCTGGCCGCGCCATTCCGAGCCATGCGCCTCGGCGCAGTCTTCGACCACGATCAGTCCGTGCGCCTTGGCTATGGCCATTATGCGGTCCATGTCCGCCGGGTAACCGCCATAGTGCACCGGCATGATCGCCCGGGTGCGGTCCGTGATCGCCGCCTCGGCCTGATCGGGATCTATCTGATACGTCTCAGGGTCAATGTCCACGAAGATAGGAATGGCATTCGCCAGGATCACGGCGGTAGCGGAGGCGATGAAGGTCACCGCCGGCACAATCACTTCCTCGCCCGGCTCGATGCCCGCCGCCCTGAGAGCGAGCGTCAGCGCCGCTGTACCATTGGAGACGGCGATGGCATGCTTGGCGCCGATCCAGGCGGCGAAGTCTCGTTCGAAAGCGGCTACTTTCGAGTCGTACGGGTGCTCGAAATACCAGCCGCCGCTACACCACTTGCCACTCTCGAACACCTCGAGCAGCGCCTGGCGGTCCGTGTCGTCGAAGATCGGCCACTTGACGCCAAGTCCATCAGGGGCGACAGGCGTCCCACCGTTGATCGCCAACTTACCCATGAAACCCTCCTTGCCTATATGGGGCAGCTATCGGCGCCGGCCAGGTCCGGCACGGCACTGGTGAACGGCAGCGACGCTATCCCTTGATTCCAGTCAGGGCGATGCCCTGCACGAAATAGCGCTGCATGGCCAGGAACAGGGCAACCGTTGGCACGGTAGCCAGCGCCGTTCCTGCCATCAGCACCCCCCAGTCCACGCTGTGCTGGGAGCGGAACAGCGTCAGCCCCAGCTGAATGGTGCGCATGCGGTCGCTCTGCACGATAACCAACGGCCAGAGGAAGTCATTCCAAGACCCCTGGAAGGTGAAGAGCGCCACCACCGCGATAACGGGCTTGGACAGGGGCAGGATGATCTGGCGAAAGATGCTGAACTCGCCGCAGCCATCCACGCGCGCCGCGTCCTCGAGCTCGCGTGGCAGCGTGCTGAAGAATTGGCGCACCAGGAAGACATTGAAGCCGCCCCCTACCGATGGCAGGATCAGACCCGGGTAGGAATCCAGCCAGCCAGTGCCGCCACGGCCGAACATGTCGTTGCCGCCGGCAAAGGGCGTGCCCTTGACGATCAGGAAGGTCGGGATCAGGGCGATGAGGCCTGGCAGCATCGCCGTCCCCAGCACGATGAGAAAGGTGATATCACGCCCGCGCCACCTCAGCCTGGCGAAAGCATAGGCGGCCATGCAGACCACTGCCAGGGTCAAGAGGCAGGTAGACCCCGACACGATGAAACTATTCTTGAAGTAGGTGTCAAAATGGCCGCGCGTGAGGGCTATGATGTAATGCTGCAGGGTGTAGTGTGTCGTCCAGACGACGGGCGGCATGCGGAAAATCTCGTCGCGCGGCTTGAAAGAGGTGAAGAACATCCAGATGAAGGGGACGAGCATGGAGAGCGCCCCGGCCAGGAGCACCGTGTAACCGATTATCCCCAGGACGAGCGACCGGATCCGCCGGCCGAGCGGCCGGGGGCGTCGCACACTCCGCACGCCCACGCTTGCAGTTGCCATCCTCACCCCCACCTATTCCGCCATGAACCCGAACACTTGCAGCCTGAGGTTGACGATGGACAAGCCCAGCAAGAGCACGAACAGCACCCAGGACTGGGCAGCCGCGTAACCCATGTTGAAGTAGCGAAAACCATTGATGTAGATCTGGTGCACGATGGTCGTCGTCGCAAAGGCGGGACCGCCGTCAGTCATGGCGTAGATGGGCCCGAAGATCTGGAACGAGCCGATTATGCTCGTAACCAAGACGTAGAGAGTGACCGGCTGCAGCGACGGCAAGGTGATGAACCGGAACGATTGCCAGGACGTGGCGCCATCCACGGTCGCCGCCTCATACAGGTGCACCGGAATGCCCTGCAGGCCCGCCAGGTAGATGATCATGCCGCCACCAACGCCTTCCCAAATGCTCATCAGGATGATGTATGGCATCGCCTGAGAGGTGCTCTGTAGCCAGGCTTGCGGTGGGATGCCAAAGACGTGCAGGAAGGCGTTCAGCAGCCCGAAATGCGGGTCGAACAGCCACAGCCAGACCATGGAAAGGGCGATGGTGGAAGTGACTCCGGGCAGGTAGAACACCACGCGAAAGAAGTTCCTGCCCTTGAGGGCGCTGTTGACCACAATCGCCAACAGCAAGCCGATGCTTATCCCGAAGGGAATGCTCCCGATGGTGAAATAGGCCGAGTTTTTGAGCGACTTCCAGAACAGAGTATCGCCCGCCATGCGCTGGTAATTGGCGATCCCCACCCAGTGGCTGGGCAAGACCACCGAGTAATTGGTCAGGCTGTAGTAAAGCGATGAAAGAGATGGAATGATCCAGTAGATAATAGGCGTTGCGCAAGGCCTGGTTCGCCTTCACCAGTTCCTCTCGCCGCCGATGCGCATCTCGCGCCGCATGCTCGGCACGCAACGTGGCCGAGCGGGCCCAGGCAAAGGCCGCCTGAAACTGCCTCGATGACGTCACGGCCGCCGCCGTGGCCGCGAGCACGCCGAGCGTCGCCAGTTGCCAGCCCTGCCCGAACACTTCCCGCCCCTGAGCCAGGTCCACCAGAGCCAGGCCAGCAAGGGAGAGCAGGGCGCACATCACTCCCTCCGGCAGCGAAAGGCCGACGACAAGCACGACGAGCGCCGGAAGCAAGTAGGGAACCAGTGGCCCGGGTACCAGCCAGGCCTCGCTGACCAGGGCCAGGGTCATCCCCAGGGTGAGGACTGACGCCGCCAAGTGGAAGTGGCGACGGCGCAGGAACAGGCTGACCGTGATGCCAGCCAGAAGGGAGAGTACCACCGGCCATGTGCGTTCCCAGCGGCTGTTGAAGGAGGCAAAGCGCATGCCGGCCAGCCAGGCGAGCGCCGCTGCCGTCGCAGTAACGGCGCTCAGGTGGCGCTGCCGCAGTTCTTCGAAATCCCCTGAGAGCGGGTTAACCGCTGCCATCGTCGCCGTCATCGCACCTCCCAGCGACAAACGTCCAGGTACACGGTCACCGGCCATTCGCTCCCCAGGCTCGGCGAGCCAGGCTCGTGCCTCTCTCAATAGCGACTGGCCGAGACGGCTGCCCCAGCTGAGATGAGGCACAGCCGTTCCTCGAGGTCCAGGGCCAGGCAGGTCGCCCCAGGCAGCGCTCTCTCGAGCAGGCCTATCGCCTTATCCGCGCTCAGCCAACCGAGGTTGGCCTGAAGCGCTGCCGACAATCGCTTCACATTGGCGGACGCGTCCTCCCCTGGCGTGGCCAGGACATTCACCGGCTCTTTCAGTGCCTCCCCTTGCCAGCTGGCACTCGTGCTGTAGAGTTGGCCCGTGCCCTCCACCGTGTCGTACAACATGCACCGGCAGGCCCGGCACGGCTGCAGGCTCTCCAACAGCGCCTGGGCTATCTCCATGCTACTCGCCTGTTCGAGAAGCAGCCGTCCGGCCAACCCGGCAGGCACGCCTGGCCCCAGCCACTGGCCGGCTGGTGCCGGCAAAGACAGCAGCGCCAGGCCATTGTTCACCCCGACGTAGGCCCCCAAAGCATTGCCGCAGTGAAGGCCAGCCCAACCCTGGGCCACCTCCCAGCGCCAGGGCTCGCTGGCCTTCAGGAAGGCGGCGCCGAGCAAAGCGCCTTGCCTGGCCTGCCTCCGCATCAGGAAAGCCACGCCGCGCGGCAGATAGAGAGAGAGGAGTTCGCCCGAGACAGGTAGCGCCTCTACGGTATTATAAGCCAGGCAGTCGTCGGGCGAGACGCAGGAGGCATCGGCGGCCGCCTGCGCTTCCGCAAGCAGAGCCGGCGGCAGGCCGCGCTGCAACGAGGCCAGGACTGGCCTCAGCCGGAAAGGAGAGGTGCCGTCCTGGCCAAGGGCAGTGAGAAAGCGGGTAACCTCCTGCCGCAAGGGGTCGTCAGCCGGTGCTACACACACGGGCGCACGCCCGGCCTGACTCGCGAGCAACAGAGCAGCGCCGCCCAGCAGGGACCGGCGCGCAATGCGACCTGTCCGGCTAGCCATTACCGCTGGAAGCAGCCGCTGTCGGCACGGCCGTCGGCTGTGGCGATGGCGCCGGCTCGGGCGTTGGCGGTGGCCCCGTGACCTGCACTTCTACCGCCTCCGGCACCATTCCCTTGATCTCGACGCCAGGCGGCACCGACACCGTCGGCTTCACCCGGTGCGTCCCAGGGCCGACATCAACCAGGTTGACACTCGCCAGCACGTCCTTGTCGGTGAGGCCCTGCAGTTGCACCAGTGGGCCGGATAAGTAGACATCTATCTCTGTGGGCGAAAGCGTGGCGCTGTTCTGCGGCCCCAGGCCCTGGGTCTGCACGCTGATCTTCATCGTGCGCCCACCCGTGACTGGGGCGACTTCCACGTCCACCTGCACCGACTGCGCCGCTTCGTCCGTGGCGCTCTCAGGCACCACCGTCACGCCTGCCGGCAACTTCAGGGCCACGCGGCGGGATACAGTCGCCGTGGCGTTGCTGATGTCCACCGGTTCCGTCTCGATATAGCCCGGGATTTGCTCCAGGACCGACGGCAGGCCAACCAGGGTCACGCTGGTCGGGCGCACGGTGATGTTGCTCACCCAGTACAGCGGCGCCACCTCGCCGACCAGTTGGGCACGGATGGGAACCGAAGGCTTGAAATTGGCCCGCTGCGCCAGGTCCACCTTCACCGTGACGCTGGTGGGCGTCACGGTCACATCGGCCACTGGCGAGCCGTCCTTGTCCATTGCCGTGGGGGTGAGCGAGCGCACGACGCTCTCGCGCGCACCGCGCAGCCATACGTCCACGCTTGCGTAGGCCACCCGGGCGACCGACGCCGCCGGCCCACCGACGCTCACGCTGGTGGGGTCAACCACCGGATCGCGCGCCACATAACCGAGGGGAGGACTGTCAACAATGTTCGCTCGCACCGGAACCGTCGCCGATTTGTACGCCTCCAGCCGCACGGTGACGGAAGCCGGCTTGTGCGCATTGAGGAGAACGCCTTTCTTGACCACCTGGACCACGACTGGTACGTCTGTGGATTGGTCGAAGGGCACGCGCGCTAGGTCTATGTAGGCGACAAAATCGTCCGCCCGCACCGTATCCCATGAGTCCCGCGGTACAGTGATGCGCACCTGGGCGGTGCTCTCGATCTTAGTGACGATGACGCTGCCCGGCGGCTGGTTGCGAATTTCGATCGGCACCTGCACCGGCGCCCATTGCGTCACGGCCGGGTTCTCGGCGTTGGTCGCTCCCGCCCAGACGATCAGGGCCAGGATCAACGCCAGGGCCACCGAGCCAACGGTATCAAGCAACTTACGAATCACGAAAACTCGCTCTCTTCCCCTCAGGCGACCAGCGCGCCGCCCCCGCTGCGCGGGCCACGCAAACGGCTGGCCAATGTGCTTTCACCCGACCTTGCGAAGAAGGCATAAAGGATCGAGCGCAATCGGTCACCATCCAGGCGCCGGATCATCCGCCCGTTGTGAGCGATGCTGATGATGCCCGTCTCCTCCGAAACGATGACGGCAACAGCGTCGCTGCGCTCAGTGACACCGATGCCCGCCTTGTGCCTCGTGCCCAATACATGGCTCGTGGCCAGCCGCTCCGACAGAGGCAGGACGCAGGCGGCAGCCGCCAGGCGCCCACCCCGGATCACTACCGCCTGGTCGTGCAGGGCGGTGTTCGGGAAGAAGATCGTGAGCAGCAACTCGCGGCTGACGATGGCGTCCAGAGCCACACCCGTCTCGATGATATCCTGCAAACCGGTATTGCGCTCAAAGACGATCAGCGCCCCCTCGCGTTTTTCGGCCAGGCGCACTGTCGCCTCCACAACCTCGTCAATCACCGTCTCCATGGAGGTCTCGCGCCCAAACCAGGAGGAAAGCGGGCCGGCACGTCCCAAGCGCTCCAGCGCCCGGCGCAGCTCAGGCTGGAAGATGACTGGGATGGCGACAAACAGGGCCGGGATCGAGTTGCGTATCAGCCAGGTGAAGGCCGGCAGCGGCGCGATGCTGGTGAGGACGGCGGCCAGCACGGCAACGATGATAAGCCCGCGCAGGACTGCCACAGCCTGGGTGCGGCGCAGCAGCGCCAGCAGGCCATAGAAGATGGCCGCTACCAAGAGAATATCGAGAAGACTGAGCCAGTTGAGGCGCTGCAGGAGCCAGGTTACCTGGGCCACCGGCGCCATACCTTGTGCTCAGCAATCACGGGCGTACTGACAGCCACTGACCTACCCTGCGAACAACCGCACAACGGCGGCATTAGGCTGCTTCCCCTGTGTCAAAGGAAGCAAAGCAGAACGCCGCCAAGATCGGCGCGCGTGCGCGGGCGTCCACCGCACACGGCAGCATCCTCCCAGGCTGGCCTTCGCCTGATGCGAACCTTCCTCGCCCCTCGGCAAAGGCCGGGCCTGCTCACCCCCCTAGCGCAACAGGCTAGACCACCTGCAGCAACAGCGCTAGAACCGCTTTCTGGGCGTGCATGCGGTTCTCAGCCTGATCAAATACAACTGACTGCGGGCCATCCATGACCTCGTCCGTGATCTCCTCGCCCCGATGAGCCGGCAGGTCATGCATGACGATCGCTCCAGGGCGCGCCTTGGCCATCAGAGCCGCGTTCACCTGGTAACTGGCGAAGACCACCTTTCGCTGCTCGGCCTCGGCCTCCTGGCCCATGCTAGCCCAGACATCGGTGTAGACCACGTCGGCATCGGCCACCGCCTCGACCGGATCGTGCAGGATGCGAATGCGTGACCCGCTCTCCGCCGCTGCCTCTCTGGCTATGGTGAGCACATCCGCATCCGGCTCGTAGCCCACAGGACAGGCGATGGTCACGTTCACACCGAGCTTGGCACCACCCACGAGCAGCGAGTGCGCCACGTTATTGCCGTCGCCGACGAAGGTGAGGTTGACGCCCTGGAAGCGAGCGAGCTTGTCCCAGATCGTCAGGTAGTCAGCCAGGGCCTGGCAGGGATGGAACTTGTCCGACAGGCCATTGATCACGGGCACGCTGGCATACTCGGCCAATTGCTCCACATGGCTGTGCGCGAACACCCGCGCCATTATTATGTCCACATACCGGCTCAGCACCCGGGCAACGTCGGCCACGCTCTCGCGCTGGCCCAGGCCGATCTCCTGTGGCGACAGATACATCGCCGTGCCGCCCAGTTGCTGCATGGCCCTTTCGAAAGAGACACGCGTGCGAAGAGAAGGCTTCTGAAAGACCATGGCCAGGCTCCTGCCGGCGAGAAGCGGACGATTACCGCCGCGCCGCCACTCCTGCCTCAGATCAATGGCGACCTCGATAATGCGCCGCACCTCGGCTGGGGAAAGGTCCGCCAGTGTCACCAGGTCTCGCATTGCCATCACCTCCATGCCATGCCTGCAAGCAGCAGGCCAGCGATGCACTCGCGAGCAGTATAGCACAAGGGAGCACATTGGCCACGGTTCCGCCTTGACGCGCGCCAGGCATTACGTCAGGCGCCAGACCCGTGTATAATGCCTGCGGTCGCCAATCTTCGCCTCTGGGTGGTGCTCTGGCCTATGAAGAGGCTTCTCCTCTCCCTTCTGATAGGGCTGACCGTGGTCATCTCCACGTCCGCCTGCGACAGCCAGCTAGCCCAAGGCGTTCGCGCTGCTCAAGCTCAGCTCTTGGGCCACGCCGGGGCCTTCATACGCGAAGGCGACCGGCTGGCAGCTGCCGGCCGCAACTCCGAGGCTGTACTCGCCTACCGCCAGGCGCTGGAGCAGGATGCCCGCAATGTACAGGCCCTGCAACGGCTGGCCAGCGCCTACGCCAGCCAGGGACGCCTTCGCTCGGCACGCCAGCTTCTCGAGCGGGCCCTGGCCATACGCCCTGGCGACGCGGAAGCGGCGCGCGCACTGGCTGCCCTGCCCACACCGGCCCCAGGGCCGCTCAGTCTTCTCTGGCAGACCCACGTCGGTGACGAGGTGCCGGCCGGCATCGCCCCCGGCGATAGTGTGCTCTACGTCGCCCTGGAGGATGGCCGCGTCCAGGCGTTGACCATGGATAGCGGCGCCCTCCTCTGGCAAGCCAGGCTCGCCGCTCCCGCCACCTCGGCGCCCGCCATCGCTGGCAGCCTGGTGCTGGTGGGCTGCCGCAACGGCGTGCTGTACTCCCTGTCGGCCGCTGACGGCTCGCCGCGCTGGTCCTTCACGAGCGGAGGCCCTATCTACGCCGCTGCTGCTTCGGCCGGCGACCTGGTCTACTGTGCCTCAGGCGATGGCACCCTCTATGCCCTGGCACTCGCGAGCGGCCAGGTGCGCTGGCAGGTGACGACCGGCGCCGCCCTCCATGAACCGCCCACGGTCGCGAACGGAGTGCTCTACTTCGGCTCCAGCGACGGCCGTATCCGCGCCTTGGACGCGGCAAGCGGACAGGCTCGCTGGCAGGGCGGCATCCTCACTCATGGCGCCGTCGAAAGCCGGCCCACCATCGTGAACAGCAGGGTCTATGTAGGTTCTGGCGACTCGCGGCTGTACTGCCTTGATGCGGCCACAGGCGGTGAGTACTGGCATTACTCGACGTCGGACGCCATCTACGCCAGCCCGTTGTTGGAGGATGGCGTGGTCTATGTCGCTTCCTCGGGCAACCTGCTTGCAGCCCTCGATGCCCTCAGCGGTGAGCCGGTCTGGAAACTGCGCAGCCGCACCGCCCTCATCTACACGCCGGCCTTGGGCCAGGATGCCATCTACTTCGTCGCTCAGGGCGATCCCAACCTCTACGCTGTGGACAAGGGCAGTGGCAAGCTGCGTTGGGCGCTGGACACTGGAGATTGGCTTGCTTCCGGGCCGGTAATCGCCAGCGGCCACCTCTACCTCGCCGGCAAGGACGGCACCGTGCTCGCCTACGCCCTGCCAACGCCGCAATGAAGGGCCGCGCCGGCCCCAGGCTCACCGGCTTGCGCCCCGTGTTCCCCCTCCGCTCAGCGCTCGCACGCATTCCCGCCGGCAGCCAGGCCCTGCTGCCAATGGCCCCGGCTAAGCGTGAGCCAGTGGTTTCACGTGGATAGCGGAGCCGGCCACCGGGCACGCCCCTTCACAACGGCCACAGCCTGTGCACTTGTTCGGGTCAATGGTGACCCGACCGTGGTACACCTGGGCGGCGCCCACCACGCAGGCCTCGACGCACACGAGGCACTTCACTCCCTGGTCCCAGGCAAGACAGAGATGATGGTTCACCTCGGCCAGGCCGATTTTCCACCCGCTGGGTGATACCGGCCGGATGGCACCCACCGGGCAGACCTGAGCGCAGATCTGGGGGCAGTTACTGCTGAGCGAGCAGCCACCCTGCCGCGGCACCAGCTGTGGTGTCCCGATGCCGGCCAGGCCGGCGCTGAAAAGGGTAGGCTTCAATCCGCCGGTGGGGCAGGCACGCACGCACTCCTGGCAAATGATGCAGGCCCGGACGAACTCCCTCTCGCTGAGGGCACCTGGTGGCCGGATCACTGCCTCGTGGCCGGCCAGGTCCAGGAGCGGCGCCAGGGCAAGCCCAGTCACGCCGGCAGCGATACCGCCGGCCACCTGGCGGCGCGATGGCCAAACGGCCGGAGCGGAGACGTACCGCCCGGGAATGACACGTTTGCCGGCGGCTTTCAGGCTGTGGCCAAGCCTCTGCCAGCGACGCCCCGCCAGGGCCCCGAAGCCGAAAGAGATTGCACCTTTCGGGCAAGCGGCGGCGCAGTCCAGGCAGAAGCTGCAATCGCTATAGTCAGTGTCATGCGCTTCCCTGGGGATGGCGCGCATGGGGCAGGCACGGGCGCACTCGCCGCAGCCGTCGCAGCGCTCATCCACCCGCCGGTTCAGGAGGCTATAGCGCGAGCCAAGGCTGAGCAGGGCGCCGAGGGGGCAAAGGTTACGGCACCAGAACCGCGGCTGCCAAAGCTCCAGCGCCAGTATCGCGACGAACACGAAGGAAACGGCGGCCAGGTAGATGCGTAGCTCGGGCTGCCGCAAGGAGAAGAAATCGGCCATGAGCGTCGTGGCGGCGCGCTGAAACACCACCAAGGGATCGAGAACGCCCAGCACTTGCAGAGAAACAGCGGCACCAACCGCCACGGCGACCAGCACATAGTAGCGCGCCCAGCTATTGCGCCTGAGCCGCCGGACTGGCCGCGCCCGGCGGCGCTGCCAGAAGGCAAGAGAGCGCACCAGATCGAGAACGGTGCCCAGCGGGCACACCCAGCCACAGAAAGACCGGCCCATCAGCAGCGTGAGCGCCAGCAATAGGAGCGGCGCCCCGACGACGACGGTGGGCCAGTTGCGATGAGCCACCTGCCCCAGCAGCAGCAAAGGGTCCCAAGGCAAGAGCCAGGAAGTGAGAGTGGGAGCAGGCTTGAATGTGAGCCGGCGGTAGACAACAGGCACGATCGGGTAAAGGAATAAGCCCAGGAAGCCACCCTGCACCAACTTGCGCGCGAACTTGTCCGTCAGCCCGAAGCGCGCTCGTGCCATTCTGCGTGGCTCAGCGGCCATCGCCATGCCCGGCGCTTTCGCCATCGTCGCCCTGGCTGCTATCGCCTGCGTTGCCTCCCGCGCCTGTCCCTCGGGATGGCCCGTCGTCGTCATTCTGCGGCCTATCCTGGCGCCCCAACTGGTGCCGCAGCACGATGCCCAGGCCAGCCACGACTGCGGCAGCAGGGATGAGCGCCCCGTTGAGGATGCCATTAGGGTTCAGGACCTCGCCCTCGCCCTTTCTGTTTGCCGCCACAGCGACCGTCGCCACCGGCACAGAAGTGGGCGGTTCCGCCGTCGCCGTCGGCAGGGGTGTGGGCGTCGCAGTCACGGTGGGCGTGGCCGTCACCGCCTGCGTGCCCGTCGGCGTCGCCGAAGGTGAGGCAGCCGGCGTAGGTGTAGAGGTACTGGTAGGCGTAGCGGTCGGCGTGGGCGTCGCCTGGCCGACGATGTAATACTGCAGGCGCCCGCTCTCGCTCGCCTTCTGGACGTCAATCTCGCCCAGGCCGGCCTCGTAAGCCAGGCTGACGTGGGCCAGTTCCTGGGGGTCCACGCCATAGTAGTTCACGCAGCCGTAGGCATCAATGAGCACCGGGTCCGTGCCGGCGACAATCTCATTGAAACGTTTCACGCGCTGCGGGTCGGTGATCTCCGTCTCATCGCCACCCGCCTGGGTGCGCGTGCCGACGGGCATGCGTACGCGGATCGCTTCGAGGATATGCAGCTGAGCCTGCATTGCCGATTCGGTGTTGATGTCGGCGATACCCTGTTCCAGTTGGGCATGGAGAGCGCCCGGGTACTGCAGGAAGCCCATCATGTGCTTGAGGCACATCGTCAGCTTCGTCACCAGGTGGCTCTTGGCGACGGCGAGGTTGATACGCACATCCGCTTCCAGGGCCGCCTTGATAACGCCCAACTCCTGGAAAGCCACCCCCTTCGGCAGCTTTACCGTGGTGAACAGGTCCTCGGGCGAAAGATAGCGGTCGGGGAAAACCTGCTCCACCTTGAGTTCGTCCATCACCGGTCCGAGGCCGCTCGTTGCCAGGCACTCGGCGGTGCCCGGGTCCAGCGTGCAATGGTCCATGAGAATGATCCGCTTCGCGCCCGCCTCACGCACCATGAGTATGAGCGCCCGCAGGAGGTCGGGGTCGGTGGAGGAGGCTGTGTGCGGTGGATAGGCCCAGGTGGCGTTAGGCTTGATGGCAACCACCTGGCCAGGCTTCACGAAAGCAGCGACCCCGCCCAGGGGGCCGAGGGCCGCCTCCAGAATCTGGGCCGGGCTATGCTCATCCTTGCCCCTGGCCACTACGACTGCCGGCCTGGCCTCGGCCCGTACCAGGCCGGCCACATGAGCCCGCTGCCCCCCATGTTGGCTCAGGTCAAGGCTGGCAGCAGCGCCCGCCGCCCCCAGAAGGAACTTGCGCCGTGACAGACCTGGCATCGCCGCCTCTCCATGCTACAAGTGCCGCCGAGCCCACGATCCGTATGACCCACGCTGACCCTTCCGTTGCCGAGGCCTCTTCGCCGCTTTGAGCAGGCGAGCCTGGCGCTAGAGGGCGAGGAAAGGCAAGGTCTGACTGCATCGGGGCATGAGCCGCATCGCTGGACAGTATACACGCCGGCCTGAGGAGAGTCACGCCAACGCTGGGTGGCTGAAGCGGCTGTCGTTGAAGCGCCTTGCCGCATGCAGGAGGCAACGAGTGCGCCACCGATGCCATCGTCGCTCCAGGCGCCGCCGGGTCTCTTGGGCCCACGGAAGGTAGCCTGCAACCCCGGCCATCTCGGAAGGCCAGAGCAGGCTTCCTCCCGCGGGCTCCTTTACCACCCAGCCCAAGAACAGAGCTGCTTCTGCAGGATCTCCGCCGTCAGCCTATCGGGCGGGTCATCCATGAATCATCATGGCCTGTAGTTGCGCAGGAGCAGCGATATGTAGTTCAGGTACTCGCGCCCTGGCCCGATCTTAGCGACAAAAGCATCACCGTCCCCATTGTAGGTCAGGTCAGGCCCGATGAGGACGGGGAAGCGGTCGTGAAGAGAAGTCGTGCTCCCCGCCACGTAGGCGTTGCCCTCGCTATCCACAGCTATACCAAAGGCCAAATCGCGTTCTGACCCGCCGATGTAAGTGCAGTACACAAGGCCGCTGCCGTTCGGGCGCACCTCAGCCACAAAGGCGTCACCATCGCCGTTGAACGTGACGTCTGGCCCGCCCAGGACCGGAAAACCATACTTCTCAGATGAGTCGGTGTTGCCGGCAACATAGGCTGCGCCCGACCCGTCTAGTGCGACCGCACGCGCAGTGTCATTGCCTATTCCCGCGATGAACCCTGCATAGA
>DAOTVV010000231.1:0-5460 GCA_034436255.1 Anaerolineae bacterium | reverse complement strand
ACTGGCTGCGCCTGACGACCGAGCAAGGCACGGAGGCAGGGCGGTACCCGCCGCCGGTGTACGCCTGGGCCGACCCGGCCTATGCCCTGGTGCACGCGAGCATCGTGCCCTGCAACGCCAACCTGCTGCGCGCCATCAAGGGCGAAGGGCCGGCCGAGACCACGGCCGAGGATAACCTGCGCACCGTGCGCCTGGTGTTCGCCGCTTACGAATCGGCAGCCACGGGAAACGCCATTCGCTTGAGCTGACGCAATCGGAGACCGCCGGCAGGCTAGGGCGGGCAGGCGCTCGCGCCCTGGCGCCGGTACTGGGGAGGAGCAGAACATGACGACGGTCGCTCTCTTCGGAGCTGGTGGCAAGATGGGTTGCCGGATCACCGACAACCTTAAGGACGACCCGGACTACAAGATGCTCTATGTGGAGACGGGCGAGGCGGGCATCGCCCGTTTGCAGCAACGCGGGCTGAAGACGACGCCCTACGCTGAGGCGGCAGGGGCGGCGCAGGTGGTCATTCTGGCGGTGCCGGACGCCCTGATCGGCTCGGTGGCCGCCTCGCAGGTGGTGCCCTACCTGAGCAGCGGCACGCTGGCAATCTGCCTTGACCCGGCTGCTCCGGCTGCGGGGGTGTTGCCGGCGCGGCCGGACATCTCCTACTTCGTCACCCATCCCTGCCACCCGCCGGTGTTCAACGACGAGACGGACCCGGAGGCCCGGCGAGACTTCTTCGGCGGCGTCCGCGCCAAGCAGAACATCGTCTGTGCTCTCATGCAGGGCCCGGAGGCCGATTACGCCCGGGGCGAGGCGATCGCCAGGCGCATGTTCGCGCCGGTGATGAGGGCGCACCGCATCACCGTGGAGCAGATGGCTATGCTCGAACCCGCTCTCTCCGAGACGATCGCGGCCACCCTGCTCACCGCCATTCGCGAGGCGATGGACGCCGCCGTGGCTAAGGGCGTGCCCTACGAGGCCGCCCGCGACTTCCTGCTCGGCCACATCAGGATCAACCTGGCCATGTTCTTCGGAGAGATAGATACGCCCCTTTCCGATGGCGCGAAGCTTGCCGTCGCCCGGGCAAAGGCCCAGTTGCTGCAGCCGGACTGGCTCAAGGTCCTGGAGCCGGAGGCTATCCAGGCCAGCATCAGGGCGATCACGCACTCCGGCGGGGAGGACTAGAGCCGGCCATGCGCCTTGGCATCAGTTCCTTCACCTTTCCCTGGGCCGTCGGCGTGCCCGGCTACCCGCCGCCGGCGCCGATGGACCAGATGGAGCTGTTGCGCCGGGCGATAGCGCTGGGCGCCGAGGTCTTGCAGATCGGCGACAACCTGCCGCTGCACTTGCTTGACGAGAGGGCGTTGGACGTCCTTCAGAGCCAGGCGGAGGCTGCCGGCATCGGCCTGGAAGTGGCGACGCGCGGCGTGCAGCCCGAGCATTTGCGTGCCTATCTTCGCCTGGCGCAGCGCTTCGGCTCGCCAATCTTGCGCCTGGTGACCGATACAGCCACGTGCCAGCCCTCCGACGACGAGTTGGTCGCGCTGCTGCGTCCCCTCCTGCCGGAGCTGGAGAAAGCAGGCGTGATGCTGGCGATCGAGAACCACGGGCGGCAGACGGCGGCGCAACTGCTGGCCGTCCTGGAGCGGCTGGGCAGCGCCCAGGTGGGCATCTGCCTCGATACGGCCAATTCGTTCGGGGCACTGGAGATGCCGGAGGCCGTGGCGGAGTTGCTGGGGCCGTGGACGGTCAACCTGCACGTGAAGGACTTCCGCGTGCGCCGCCTGAGCCACCAGTTGGGCTATGTCATCGAGGGCTGCCCTTTGGGTGAAGGCCAACTGGGTCTGGAGGGGCTGTTGCAGCGCTTGCGACGGTACGGCCGCTGCTGCAGCGCCATTCTTGAGCAGTGGCCCCCCGCGGAGGACACCGTTGCCGCCACGATCGCCAAAGAAGCGGCCTGGGCGGAGGCGGGCGTAGCCTACCTGCGGCGCTGCCTTGACGACCTTGCTCGGGCGCCGTGAGCCGGATCAGCTTGTCCAGCCGCCATTTGTCGCTTAGCATGCCTTCAGCTACTGCAGCGCTTCCAGACTATTCGGGCCAGGGTGCGGGTTCGCTGAGCCCGCGGCTCATATCAGGAGGATCGCAATGTCCAGACGCATCGTTATCGTCGGCGGTGGCAGCGCCGGTTGGGGGCCGAAGCTCATGTCGGACCTCATGCTCACGCCGGCCCTTAGCGGCAGCACCTACGTGCTGCACGATTTCAACGCCACCAACGCCAACCGGATCGCCAACTTCGCGCGCAAGCTGGCCGCCAAACTCGGCGCCAGTGCCGACATCGTGGTCGAGGGCGACCCGGAGCAGGCCCTGACCGGGGCGGATTTCATCATCATCACGATATCCACCGGCGGCCTCAGCGCCATGGCTCACGACCTGGCCATTCCCGAGGACTACAGCATCTACCACACGGTGGGGGATACGATGGGGCCGGGTGGCTGGGCGCGCACGATGCGCAACGTGCCAGTGTTCGTGCAGATGGCCGAGCGCATCAACCGCCTGGCACCCAACGCCGTGGTCCTCAATTACACCAACCCCATGGCGCAACTGACCAAGACCCTGGCCATCTCCACCAGCCGGCCGGTCGTCGGCCTGTGCCACGGCCTGTTCGAGGGCCTGGAGGCGTTGCAGCGTCTGTTCAACCTGGAGAGTGAGGATGACATCGTCGCCACCTATGGCGGCGTCAATCACTTCTTCTTCATCACTCAACTGGCCATCAAGGGGCAGGACGGCTACGCCATGCTGCGCGAGAAACTCGCCGGCGGCTCGCTCATGGACCTGGTGCCACAGGAGTACCGCGAGCACGTTCATTGGTGGGCGGTGGACGAGATCCTCAAGGCGACGGGCATGCTCACCTACATGGCCGACCGGCACATCGTCGAATTCCTGCCCCAGTACCTGACCTCCAAGGAGAACCTGGAGCGCTACCACATCCACCGCACGACAATCCAGGAGCGCCAGGACAACATGCGCCGCGCGGAACAGCACATCGAGGAAATGACGAGCGGCACTATCCCGGACCACTACCTGGAGCGCTCGCGCGAGACGGCCGCTGACATCATCGGCGCCTTTGCCACTGGCAAGCAGTTCGTAGATGTGGGCAACACCATCAACACGGGCCAGATCAGCAACGTGCCCTTGGGAGCGGTGGTAGAGACGCCGGTGCTGGTGAACGCCACCGGCTTCCACGCGGTCACCATCGGTGGCCTGCCCGAGCCAGCGCGCACCTGGGTGGAACGCGTCATCCGGGTGGAGGATATGCAGGTGCAGGCAGCCATGGCCGGGGACCTGGAGTTGGCCTTCGAGGCCCTGATGCTCGATCCGCTCTGCTCGCACCTGAACCTGGATCAGATCAGGGAGATGGGCCTGCGCCTGCTGCGCGCCAACCAGCAGTACCTGCCTCAGTTCGCCGGCAAGCTGTAGGGCGGGGAAGGGGAGACGGAAGGGACACAGATGAACGCCGATGGCCACAGATAGACGCCGATGAGAGACGGGCACTCTCTCTCATCGGCAGCGCGAATCTGCATCCATCGGCGTCCATCTGTGTTCCCTGCCGGCGCTCAGACTACTTGCGTTCCCCGTCCCACTCGCTCCAGTCCCCTTCGGAGCCATAGCGCCACAGGCCCGTGAACGACTTGCAGTCGGCCGACATGGTGAACTTAACATCGCCGGCGTTGTCGGGTGCGGTGTAGTCCGGCGCTTCGGACCAGGTGCCGGTGAAAGTACTGCCCGAGACAGTTCCCTTCAGTTTGCCGCTGTCGGTCTCGTAGGTGCCTGTAACCTCCTTGCCTTTCTGGACAAGCTGCATGTCGCCCCAGGTGGTACTCCAGGTGCCGGTCCACTGGCAAGCGCCGGAGGCGGCGGCGCTGGGTGTCTTGGTGGCCTTCTGGGCTGCAGCGGTGGGGGCGAGGGTTGGCTTTCCGGCCTGGATGGTGGCGACCGCCGTCTCAACCTGCCTGGCGGCAAGGGTGGCCGCCTGGGACTTGGTGTCGCCGAAAGAGAGGGGCCCGCAGGCGAGGAGCGCGAACAGGGCGGCGGCAGCGATGGCGAACAGGGCGGCTCTTTGGGGCTTCATGGCGTCCTCCTTGAGTGGTAGTTGAGCGCGGGCGCGATAGGACCCCCGGGGCAGGCCGCGGTCACCTTCACCCGGTTAGCCGGCCGTTTCCCTCCCCGGCTGCGGCAGGCCGTGCGAGCTCGATCGGAAAGATCGGGAAGGGGCCAGACGGTTGATTATGCACCAGACGGGCGGAAGGTGAAAGCGGCCAGGCTACCCTGGCCGCTTTCGTGGTTCAGAGTGCACCGGCAAGGAAGATGAGCGAGCGTGGGCGTTCGTACGCATCTGCGCCCTGGCGATTAGCGGTCCAGTTCGCCATTGCGCAGGCCGAGGGGCAGGGGCGCCGGGCGCTGGCAGGTGCTCTCCAACTGGATGTGCCTGCCCTCGCGTGAGGCGTCGTGGATGGCGTGCATGATGTCGAGCACGTGGTAGGCTAGCTCGCCGCTGGCCCGGTTGCGCCGGCCGAAACGCAGCGCGTAGGCCATGTCGGCCACGCCCACGCCGCGGGCGTTCTCGCTATAGCCGAAGGCCAGCGGTACCTCAGCCCATTCCTTGGCCCCGGCGCGGCGAACGCGCACCTGACCACCGAAGCCGTTCGGGTCGGGCACATGCAGCGAACCTTGCGTGCCGTAGATCTCGATGTTGGGCAATTCCGCCGCCCAGACGTCGAAGCTGGTGACGATGGTCGCCACGGCGCCATTCTCGAAGTCGAGCACGCCGGCGACATGCGTGGGCACGTCCACCTTGATTACCGTGCCGTACTTCGGCTGGCTGGTGATAGTGCGCTCCGGGAAGGTGATGCGGGCCGAGCCGGTGGCGCGCTTCACCGGGCCCATGAGGTTGATCAGGGCGGTGAGGTAGTAGGGGCCCATGTCGAACATGGGTCCGCCACCCACCTTGTAGTAGAACTCTGGGTCCGGATGCCAGGACTCGTGGCCGTGGCACATCATGAAGGCCGTGGCAGCGATGGGCTCGCCGATCCAGCCGTCGTCAATCAACTTGCGGCAGGTCTGGATGCCAGCGCCCAGGAAGGTGTCGGGCGCGCCGCCTACGAGCAGGCCTTTCTGCTTTGCCAGGGCCAGCAGCTTCTTGCCGTCCTCGCGCGTAATCGCCAGGGGCTTCTCGTTGTAGGCGCACTTGCCGGCCTCCAGCGCCGCCAGGGCCACCTCGCCATGGGCCTTGGGGATGGTAAGGTTGACGACGATTTCGATCTCTGGATCGTCGAGGAGATCGGGCACGCTCCTGGCCTGGATGCCGTACTCCTCCGCCCGCGCCCTGGCCCGCTCGGGGAGCAGGTCGGCGCAGGCGACCAGGTCCACCATAGGGTAGGTCTTCAGGTTCTTGCAGTAGATGCTGCTGATGTT
>DAOTVV010000230.1:0-8848 GCA_034436255.1 Anaerolineae bacterium | reverse complement strand
GGGAGTCAATGGGCACTTTGCCAATCGGCGAGCCGATGGAGGAGACGCGCATCTGGCGTGAGGCAAGTGCTTGCTTCAGCCGTGCCAACTCTCGGTCGTCGAAATCCAGCACGCTCTTACCCCAGGCACCGCGGACCTCGAGGTAGTTGACCCCCAAGCCTTTCAGCGTATCCAGTTGCTCATCGAGGTCCGCCGAGATCTCGTCGCCGAAGCCACTTAGCGTGAACATTGCTGCTCCTTTTGATGTGTTGTTGCCAGTTCAGCCGAACAGTTCGGCATAACGCCGCTCAAGCTGCACCAGGCGATCCTGTGCTTGTGCCAGCTTCGTCTGTTCCCGCGCAACTACCTCGGGCTTGGCCCGGCTGGTGAAGTTGGGGTTGGCAAGCAGTTGTTCGCAATGCGCCACCTCGGCCTGTGCCTGAGCGATGTCCTTGTCCAGACGCGCCCGTTCGGCGTCAAGATCCAAGAGCCCGGCGAGCGGCAGGTAGATGGTCACATCTCCGGCGACCACGGTGGCCGATTGCGGCGGCGCCGGGACGTCGTCAAGAATGCTGAGCGAATCTTCGGCCACGCGGGCGAGGCTCGCGATAATCGGCGCTTGCCCTTGGAACAGGTCTTGCTTGCCGCCGGCGGCGATCACGGCCTGCACCCGCCTGGCCGGGTCCACTTTGTACTCGGCGCGGATGTTCCGGATGCCCCTGATGGCTTCGATCACCTGACCGAACTCGGCCTCGGCTCTCTCATCCCGCCGCCCAGGCGTCGGCCAATCAGCCACGATGAGGGCCTCGCCTTGGTGAGGCAGGTGCTGCCAGATGGCCTCGGTGACGAAGGGCATGAACGGGTGCAGCAGGCGCAGGGCATGCTCGAGGACGTAGACCAGCACTCGCTGGACGGTGCGTTTCCGCTCGGGCGAGCCGGAGTAGAGCGGAATCTTGGCAGCTTCGATGTACCAGTCGCAATAATCGCCCCAGAGAAAATCGTGGATCTGCCGCCCGGCTTCACCAAGCTGCCATGTCTCCAGGAAATGCTGGACGTCACCGATGAGTTGGTTGAGACGGCTGATGATCCAGCGGTCCGGTAGCTCTAGCTCATCAGCGTCTAGTTCGCTGGGCGCTTCCATATCGGGAGGCAGGTTGGCCAGGACGAAGCGGGCCGCGTTCCAGACCTTGTTGGCGAAGTTGCGGGCCGATTCGATCTTGGTCGGCGACAACTTCGTGTCGTTCCCGGGTGTACTGTTGGTCACGATGGCGTAGCGCAGGGCGTCGGTGCCGTATTGCTCGATCACTTCGATCGGGTCGAGCGCGTTGCCGAGGGATTTGCTGTACTTGCGGCCGAACTCATCGCGGATGAGGCCGTGCAGGTAGACATACGGGAAGGGTTCGCGCCCAGTCATGGCGATGCCCAGCATGATCATGCGGGACACCCAGAAGGTGAGAATGTCATAGCCCGTTTCGAGGACAGTTGCCGGGTAGAAGTACCGGTAGTCCTCCGTATCCTCGGGCCAGCCCAGCGTCGAGAAAGGCCAGAGGCCGGAGGAGAACCAGGTGTCAAGCACATCCGGATCCTGCTCGATGTCGGCGCTGCCGCACTTGTCGCAAGCGGTGGGATCGTCCACAGCGACGATGACGTTGTTGCACTGGCGGCAGTACCAGACGGGTATGCGATGCCCCCACCACAACTGACGCGAGATGCACCAATCGCGGATATTCTCCATCCAGTTGTAGTAGACGCGCTCGAAGCGCTCGGGGATGATGCGAATGCGTCCTTCGCGGACCGCTGCCAGAGCCGGCTCAGCCAGAGGTGCCACTTTGACGAACCATTGAGTCGAGATGCGCGGTTCGGCCACGGTGTCGCATCGCTGGCAATGGCCGACGGCGTGGACGTACTCTTCGGTCTTGGCGAGCAGGCCTTCCTTCTCCAGGTCCGACACGATGAGGCGCCGCGCCTCTTCGCGAGTCAGACCGGCGTAGCGGCTGCCGGCGGCCTCGGACATGTGCCCGTCCGCTGTCATCACGTCTATGCTCGCCAGGTGATGCCGGCGGCCAATCTCATAATCGTTAGGGTCGTGCGCTGGTGTCACCTTGACGGCGCCCGTGCCGAAGGCTGGATCAACGGCAGCGTCAGCGATGACGGGTATGCGCCGCTCCACGAGGGGCAGGATGACCTCTTTGCCCACGAGGTCTGCATAGCGCTCGTCGTTCGGGTTCACCGCCACTGCCGTGTCGCCCAGCATCGTCTCCGGGCGCGTGGTTGCGACCTCGACGTACCGTCCATCATCGTCAGCCAGCGGGTATCTGAGGTACCATAGCCGGCCTTGCTCCTCGCTATGGATCACCTCGACATCGGAGATAGCGGTACCGCAGTGGGGGCACCAGTTGACCATATAGGCACCGCGATAGATCAGGCCCTGATCATAGAGGCGCTTGAAGGCCTCGCGCACAGCCCGAGACAGAATCGGGTCAAGCGTGAAACGCTCGCGAGTCCAATCGCAGGAAGCGCCCAACCGCCGGTGTTGCTGGGTGATGCGCCGGCCGTAGTTCTCGCGCCATTCCCAGACGCGCTTGACGAAGGCCTCACGCCCAAGGTCCCAGCGGGTAAGCCCTTCTTTCGCTAGCTGGCGCTCCACTACGGCGTGTGTTGCGATGCTGGCGTGGTCCGTCCCAGGCAACCAGAGGGTGGGGTCACCGGCCATGCGGTGCCAACGGATAAGGATGTCCTCGATGGCAGCGGTCATCGCGTGGCCGATGTGCAGAGCGCCGGTAATATTGGGCGGCGGCATAGGGATGACAAAGGGCTTTTTGCCGGCGACGATCTTGGGCGTGAAATACCCCTGCGCCTCCCACCAATCGTAAATGGGCGTCTCGAACTGCTCCGGCTGCCACGTCTTTGGCAGGTCGCGGCTTCTCTCGAACGGTAGCACGGTCTTCTCCCCAGCGGCGGCCAGGGCACGAGCAACCAGCCCCATGCCAAGGCCTAGATTAAACGATAAGCCTTCTCGTCTCAAGGGCGAGAAGGCTCGGCTTCGCGCGGTACCACCTTGCTTCCCCGGTATGCTGGCATCTGCCAGGACAGCGGGCTCAGAGGTGCGCTAACGGGCACGGCCGCGTGGGCTTACTCCGGTTCAGCCCACGAGCTCACGAGCGACTTCCTCGCACCAACCCAGGCGCAGCTTCCAGCCGCTGGCCGCGCCTCTCTGGTGGATCGCACGCGAGTACTACTCTCGGTCTCAGCTTCTCTACTCTATCCTTCGAAAATCATAGCACAAGCAGGCGATTCGTTCAACCCGAGCTCGGCGCCGGCTGCCGGCGCCTAAGCTCTGACGACTGGGCTGGCGCCTGGTTGGCGTTGCTTGAGCTGCTCATATAGATAGGCGACATTGTCCTCATGGAGGGCTTGAGTGAGCCCATCGAGATCCAGCCGCGACCCGCCAAAGGACTCGATCTGCGAGCGCCGGATTTCGTCCAGGCTGGCGCCGCTGGCAACGGCGTCGCTTACGAACTTCTTCACCTGGCGCAGATACTGCATCCTTTGTTCGAGCGCTTCTTTGATCTCTCCCTTGAGGATGACATCTCCGTGCCCCTGGATGATGGTGTTCAGGGGAAGCGCTCGCACTTTTTGCAGGCTGCGCATGAGGAGATCGGGATCGCAGCCGACGAAATGGGGCACAGGCAGAACAGCGTCGCCCGCTACGAGGATTCTTTCCTCCTCGATGTAGACGCCGAAGGAGTCGTACGAATGCCCGGGCAGAGGGATCATGTGCATCGTCAGTCCGCCGAAGCGGAGCACGATCTCGCTCGTGCCAGTGATGTCGGGCAGGCGCAGGCGCACCTGCTGCAGTTCCGGCAGATCTGCCGCCGCCTGGCTGAGAGCATTTTGTGCCTCTTCTTCCAAGGTGCTCCGGGCGCGGGCGTGCGCGATGATGCGCGTGCCCGAATAGAGGTAGTTGCCGGCGACGTGATCAAGGTGCGAGTGCGTGTTGATCAGGTAGCGCACCCTGGCACCACCGCGGGTGGCGAAAGCCAGCACTTCTTTGGCTTCCGAAGGGAAAAGCAGGGTGTCAACGACCACATTGCCGCGGCCGGTGATGATGACTGTGGCTGTAACTTGCGCGTATAACTCGCTCAGGTAGACGTAGACTTGCTCGCCTACACGCTCTTTGGGCAAACCTGCCTCCAACTGCGGCCCACAATGGGCAAAGACGCAGCTAGCATAGCAGAGTCAGCAAGTCACAGTCAAGCAATTTGCAGCTGGAGCGGCGATCGTCGCTGCGCAGACACGGTTGTGCGGCAGGCCACTTCATGGCGATTTGACCATGAGGCGGCCCAACGGCTAGCATTTCGACCCATCGGGGTTCTTAATAGCGGCAAGCATCAGGAGCGTGAGGAATGTCGGAGTCTGGCAGGGAGATGGGGGGCTTCACAGGCAGGATTCTGCGTGTGGATCTCAGTGGCGGTAACATCTGCGTTGAGGAGCCTGCCGAGGCTGTGTATCGCCACTACGGCGGCTGTGGGGGCCTGGCGGCATACTACCTCTTGAAGGAACTGCCGGCAGGGGCGGACCCGCTCGGCCCGGAGAACATCATCGTGCTGATGACGGGGTGCATGAGCGGCACGCCCCTGTGGGGCGCCAACCGGCTGCTCGTGGCTACCAAGAACGCCTTGACCCTGGGTTACGCCGAGAGCGAGGCGGGCGGCTGGTGGGGCCCTGAGCTCAAGGCGGCCGGTTTCGATGGTGTGATTATCAAGGGCAGGGCCGAGAAGCCGAGCTACCTTTGGATAGAGGACGGCAGGGCAGAGATACGCGATGCTGGTCACCTTTGGGGCCGGCCGACGGGCGAGGTGCAGGATGCGCTTGTTGCTGAGTGCGGCGACAGGCGCACCCGTGTGCTTCAGTGTGGCCCGGCAGCGGAAAAGGGGGTGCGCTTTGCTGCCCTCTGCAACGAGCTACACCACTGGAACGGACGCTGTGGCACGGGAGCAGTGCTCGCGTCCAAGAACCTGCGCGCCATCACCGTGCGTGGGCGGGCGAAGGTGCGCATGGCAGACGAGGAGCGCGCCAAATCGGTCCTGCGCTGGCTGCGGGAGCACTACAACCGCAACGAATCCACAATGCACCTGCACGGCACGGCGCGTGGCATCCCCGGGCTGCAGGCCGATGGCATTCTGCCCACGCACAACTTCCACAAGGGCCAGTTCGACCAGTGGGAGAACCTGAGCGGCCCAACAATGAGCGAGACCATCCTGACAGGCCGGGGAAGCTGCTATGCCTGCCCGATCGCCTGCAAGCGCGAGGTGTCGGTGCCTGAGTTGGGCGTGACCCCGAAATACGGCGGCCCTGAGTACGAGACCATCGGCGCCTTCGGTTCGCTCTGCGACATTGGCGACCTGAAGATGATAGCGAAAGCCAACCAGGAATGCGCCCGATATGGCTTGGATACGATCTCGACCGGCGTCGTCATCGCCTTCGCGATCGAATGCTTCGAGAATGGCCTGCTCACCACTGAGGACACCGGCGGCCTGGAGCTACGTTTCGGCAACGCCGAGGCCGTCATTGAGATGATCGGCCGCATTGCCAGGCGCGAAGGGCTAGGCGACCTGCTGGCAGAGGGCGTCATGCGGGCAGCCGCAGCCCTGGGGCCGAAAGCGCAGGAATACGCCATGCATGTCAAGGGCCAGGAATTGCCGATGCACGAGCCGCGCGGCAAGAAGGGGCAGGCCATGTCGTTTGCTCTTTCACCCACCGGCGCCGACCACATGGAAGCCCCACACGATCCCTTTCTTGAGACACTCGGGCTGCATGGCTCAGTGTTCTCGCCCCTCGGGCTGTTCGAGCCGGTTGACAGGCTGGACTTCTCGTACCGCAAGGTGCGTGCCTACTACGTCCTTCAACTCCTGTGGGGCATGTACAACGTGCTCGGAATGTGTGCCTTCGCTGCTGTGCCCACTGGGCCCATCCCCCTCACGCAACTTGTCGAGTTCTACAGTGCCGTCACCGGCTGGGAGAGCAGCCTCTGGGAGTTGCTGCGCCAGGCTCAGCGCGCCTCGACGATGTACCGCATGTTCAATGTGCGCGAAGGATTCACACCTGACGATGACACCTTGCCACGCCGTTTCTTCCAGCCCCTGGAGAACGGGCCACTGCAGGGCCAGCGCCTGGACGTGGAGGAGTTCGAGCGGGCGAAGCGGTTGTTCTATGAGTTTTCTGGCTGGGACGCCGACACCGGCGTGCCCACGCGCGCCAACCTGCTGGAGTTGGGCCTGGAGTGGCTGCTCTGAGGCCGCCCGCCACGCTCCCCCCATCGGCTCACGGTCTCGGCGGTTGGACCCACCTGCCGACGAAGCGAGTTGCCGCCGAAAGTGCACAGGCGCTCGGCGCCCGTGCCAGGCCCAGGCTGGTGTGCTTCATGCCCTGGGACTCCGGGTGAGGTTCGCCGGATGGAAGCAAACGTGTCGTGGAGGCTGCGGTGTATGATTTGATGGCGTCGGCGCTACGCACGAGCAAGGCCGACTACACGGAGATACGAATCGAGGAGAGGGAATCCAGCCGGGCCGTCTTCCGTGGGCCGCTGCTCGAAACAGCTGACTTGAGCATTGACCGCGGCGGCATCGTCCGATGCCTGGTACGCGGCGGTGGTTGGGGTGTGGCCACGTTCAACAGCCTGGATGACCTGCCCCTGCGGGTACAGCAGGCCTATGAAGGCGCCCGCGCCATTGAGGGCGACAGCATCGAACTGGCAACAGTCCCGATTTCAGTGGACGAGGTGCCAGCGCGGTTGGAGCGGGATTTCCGCGGAGTCGCTCTCTCCGACAAGGTGGCACTTGCCAAAGTCTACAATGAGGTCATGCGATCCTACGACCCGAGCATAGTTGACACGCAGGCCGTGTATGCCGACAGCTTCAGCCGTGTCTACTTCATGAACTCGGAGGGGACGCGGCTGATGGAAGAGCGGCCCATGTGCACCGTCAGCCTCTCGGCGACAGCCCGCAAGGACGGCCTGGTGCAGCAGGCGTTCGAGGCAGTCTCGCGGGCTGCCGGTTACGAGGTGGCGTAGGGGCATGAAGAACTGGCCGGTACAGTGGCCAGGCGTGCGGTCGCCCTTCTGTCAGCGCGGCCAGTCAAAGGTGGGCGGTATGCCATCGTCTGCAACCCCAAGCTCGCTGGCGTCTTCTGCCATGAGGCCTTTGGCCATCTCTCTGAGGCCGACTTCGTCTACTCGAACCCGCAGGCGCAGGAAATGATGGTGCTGGGACGGCGCTTTGGCCGCGACATCCTTAACATCGCCGACGATGGCTCCGTCCCTGGGCTACGGGGCAGCCACAGGTACGACGACGAGGGCACGCCGACCGGAAAGCACTATCTCATCAGGGAAGGGATACTTGTGGGCCGATTGCACTCGCGCGAGACGGCGGCCAAGATGGGCGAGGCGCCGACGGGCAATGCCCGCGCGGTGAGCTATCGTTACCCACCGATCGTGCGCATGACCAACACTTACATCGAAGGCGGCCAGACGCCCGTGGCAGACCTGTTCCACGAGGTGGAGTTGGGCATTTACGCCTGTGATTTCTACGGCGGGCAGACGGCCCTGGAGAACTTCTCCTTCACCTCTGCCTATGCCTACATGATCCGGAACGGCGAACTGGCAGAGATGGTGCGTGACGTGTCGTTGGCGGGCAATCTGTTCCGCACCCTCGAGAACACGGACGCGATAGGCGATGACTTCCGCTGGATAGAGGCAGGCGCTTGCGGCAAAGGCGGCCAGGGTGGTCTGCCCGTATCCCTGGGTGCCCCGCACATTCGCATCCAGGACGTCGTGGTCGGAGGCGAATGATGCACCCGCAGGCGAGCGAGGCTGACGTGTTGGAAATGGTACCACCGGAGGCGGAACAGGCCGAACTCTTCGAGATGGAGAGCGAGGCGACAAGCATTCGCTTTGAAGCCAGTCGCCTGAAGGCCTATGAGGTGTCGCAGAGCGAGGGCCTGGCCCTGCGCCTGGTAGCCGAGGGCCGCCTTGGGTTCGCGGCTGTAAGCGACGTCAGCGCCAAGGGGAGGCTTGTCCAGAATGCCGTGGAGTCCGCCAGGTACGGCGAGGCGGTGCCGATCCGGTTCCCGTCTCCGCAGCCGGCGCAGGCTGTCCGCGTATGCGACGAGCGGCTTGCCGACCTGCCCTCCGCGCAACTGGTCGAGATGGGCCGCCAAGCCGTGCAGTCCCTGCAGGAGGCGGAGCCAGAGGGCCAGGTTGATGTGCACCTCGAGCGAAGGGTGCGGCGCACTAGCGTGGTCAACAGCGCTGGCACCGCGGTTATGAGGCGATCCACGGTGCTCAGCATCTCGGTGGAGATGCAGCGTGTCCGGCAAGACGATGTGCTGATGATCGGCGATTACTATAGCACCGCCATGTGGGACGAACAGTACCCAGCAATGCTTGCCAGGCTGGCGCAAAAGGTGCGGCTGGCCAGAGAGCTTGCCAGCCTGCCATCAGGGCGCATGCCCGTCCTCTTTGCACCGGCAGGCGCAGTGGTGCTGTTGCTGCCACTGAGCCAGGGCCTGAACGGCAAGAACGTCTACAGGGGCACCTCGCCCATCGGCAACCGGGTGGGAGAACAACTGCTGGACGCCAAGTTCACCTTGCTGGACGATCCAACGCTAGATGGCCGGCCTGGCAGCGGTGCCTATGACGATGAGGGAGTGGCCCGGCGCAGGCGCGCCCTGATCGAGCAGGGCGTGCTCAAGGGGTTCATCTACGACCTGAAGACAGCAGCCCTGGCGGGGACAGAGCCGACCGGCAACGGCGAACGCAGCTTGTTCGCGCCGCCCGCGCCCGAGTTCTCGAACCTGGTCGTCGCGCCTG
>DAOTVV010000229.1:0-4060 GCA_034436255.1 Anaerolineae bacterium | reverse complement strand
ACATCCGGCCTGGCAAGGTCGGCCAGGTCGCGGATGCGGCGCGGGTTGCCGGGGGCAAGCAGGAGCCCCTGTTGCCTGTAGGCGAGGGTGATCAGAGCCATGCTCTGGCCGGGGAAGAGGCGGGTTACATAGGGCAGGTTGTAGTCCCCACTATCCACATCGAGCAGGTGGCAACCGGCTATGTGGCAGGCCCCCTGGCGCAGGGCGATGAGCCCGTCCAGGCTGCCAAGGGGCAGAGCCCAGAGGTGCGCGGCCCGCTGGCGCAAGAGATCGCTCGCCAACTGTTCGAGCGCAAGATCGTGGCTGCCCAAGGCAACGAGATCGCTGGCAGCGGGCGATGCCGGCGCAACCAAAGCCGAGATGGCATAGGCTGAAGCACTAGCGCAGTAGTATTTCTCGACAACGCCGTATACGGGTCGAGTGGAGTGCAGATGCACCAGACCGGCTTTCTCGAGCTGCTTGATGTGATGCCGGATCCAGGCGGGATGCTTGCCAAAGGCCTGGCCCAGCTGGGTAAGCGTAGCCGGGCCGGCCATGAGTCGCTGGAGAATGGCGAGGCGCCGGCCATCTGCCAGCAGGCGTATCTGTCCGAGGTCGCTCACTCGCTGCACGTTCTCCACCCTGGGTAACTCCTGGGCCTGCGCCCCATTCGAGCGGGCAGAAGCCAAATCCGGCCCATTCTAAGCGAAAACTTAGCATCGCTGCAAGGGACCGCTGGCGCCCGAGGCCGAATCAGGGGGCCTTACGCCAGTGCGGCGCCGGCACGCGGTGAACTGAGCCACCTTGGCAACGCTCGTGTTTGAGCCGGGGGCGAGCGCGTTGTAGCATGGCGTGTTGCCGGCGTTCTTGGCTGGCAGCTAATCAGCGGCAGGCGCCGAAGGAGGCTGAGGTGTTCTTCGAACTGCGGCAGTACCGGGTGAAAGAGGGGCGGCGGGACGACTGGGTCCGGTTCATGGAAGAGGAGATCATCCCATTCCAGATCGCCAAGGGGATGGTCGTGGTGGGCAGCTTCACTTGCCCGGAACAGCCGGACCTCTATGTCTGGCTCAGGCGTTTTGAGAGTGAGGAGGAGCGCAAGCAGCTCTACGCAGCCGTCTACGAAAGCGAGCACTGGAAAAACGAACTGGCGCCCCGTTGCGAGGAGATGCTGTACCGCGACAAGATTGTCGTCACCTTGCTGGAGCCGACGGCCAAGTCCGTGATACGTTAAGCGAGCGTTGCTCTGCTTGCTTCGCTCAGGCTGAGAGGGCATAATGTGGCCATTGTTGAGCGTGGCGCTATCACTTATCGCCACCGGCCTCCCGGGTGCGTAGGTTCCAGGGGGCAGCCTAGGAATCGACTGTGGGCCGGCTGGCGAGACTGTCTTGAGGAGCTATCGGTGAGAGCGGGCGTGATCACAATTAGCGACAAGACGTACCGAGGCGAGCGTGTTGACAGCGGCGGGCCACTCTTGGTGCGCCTGCTGCGCGAGGCGGGTGCTGAGGTAGCGAGCCACACCGTGGTGCCCGACGAGGTGGAACTGATCGCCGGCGAGTTGTCGCGTCTGGCTGATTCGGGCGAGTTCGATCTTGTCATCACGACGGGCGGAACCGGCATTGCCCCGCGCGATCGCACGCCTGAGGCGACGCGCTCCATCCTTCATTACGAAGTACCGGGCATCGCCGAGGCACTGCGCTTTCAGGGCTACCGCAACACACCGACCGCTGTGCTCTCCCGTGGCGTGGCGGGCGTACGAGGGCGTTGCCTGATCATCAACCTGCCGGGCAACCCCAACGCCGTCCGCGATGGCATGGAAACGTTGGCACCCATACTGGCACATGCCGTGCAGATGCTGCGCGGCGAGAACCTCGAGCATCACCAGAAGGAGCCCCGCGGAAATGGTTGAGCGGGACTCATCGTATCCCTTGTTAAGCGTCGAGGAAGCGCTGGAACGGTTCCTGGCTCGGGTGCCGCTTCTTCCAGCCGAGCCCCGACCCATTCTTGAATGCCTGGATCGGGTCCTGGCGGAAGACGTCATGGCCGATCGTGATGTGCCGCCCTTGGCCAACTCCGCTATGGACGGCTATGCGTTGCGTGCCGCCGACCTGGAGGGCGCCACGGCCGAGGCGCCAGTTCGGCTCGATGTCATCGCCGAGTTGCCAGCCGGTAAAGTGTTCGCGGGTCTGGTCGGCCCTGGCCAGGCCGTGCGTATCATGACTGGCGCGCCCATCCCTGGCGGCGCGGACACGGTTGTGCGCTTCGAGGATGTCGCGGAGTCCGGGTCCGCAGGGGATCGCCAGGTCCTGATCTCACGCCCCGTGCGCCGGGGCAGCAATGTGCGCCAGGCTGGTGAAGACGTGCGCGCTGGGCAGGTTGTGCTGCCCAAGGGTACCAGGCTGAGGCCGCAGGAGATCGGCATGCTGGCCTCGGTGGGACGCGTTGAGGCGATGGTGTACAGGCGCCCGCGTGTCGCTATTCTGGGCACCGGCGACGAACTCGTGAGCGCCGGCGAGCAGCCCGGCCCGGGCCAGATCCGGGACATCAATAGTTACGCCTGCGCGGCGCAGGCGCTGCGCGCCGGGGCTACCCCAATCCTGCTTGGCATCGCCGCTGACCGCCGCGACCCGCTTGCGGCCGGCATCCGGCGAGGGCTTGAGGCGGGCGCCGACCTCTTCATAACCTCTGGCGGCGTCTCGGTAGGCGACTTCGACCTGGTGAAGCGGGTTCTGGCGACTGAAGGACAGATAGACTTCTGGTGGGTCAACATGAAACCAGGCAAGCCGCTGGCCTTCGGCAGCGTCGGCGGCGTGCCGCTCCTGGGCCTGCCCGGGAACCCTGTCGCGGCAATGATCAGCTTCGACCTCTTCGCTCGGCCGGCGCTGCGCAAGATGCAGGGGTTCACAGACTGGACCTGGCCTGAACTGACAGCCCGACTCGCATCGGCAATCGAACGCAAAGATGGGCGCCGCCACTACCTGCGCGTTCGCTTGCGTAGGACCGAAGAGGGTTGGCAAGCTGACCTGACCGGGGACCAGGGCTCGGGTATCCTCAATTCGATGGTGCAGGCGGACGGCCTGGCCGTCATCCCTGAGCAGGCTGAGCGTCTGCCGGCCGGTGCCCAGGTGCGCGTCCTGCTGTTGGAGTGAACTGTGCCGGAAAGCCCCTATCCAATGCTCTCAGTGGAGGAGGCGCTGCAGGTGATCCTGCAGGCGGTTTCGCCTCTCCCTCCGGTGCGTATGCCATTGCCGGCTCTTCTCGGACTTGTGCTCGCGGAGGATGTCATCTGCCAGGAGGATATCCCCGCCTTTCGCGCCTCGGCCATGGATGGCTACGCCGTCATCGCCGGTGACGGGCCGGCGCTGAGCGTTCTCGGCGAACAGACCGCCGGGGCCGCGGCCATGCCGGCGCTCAGGCCGGGAACGGCGGTGCGCATCATGACCGGTGCCCCCTTGCCGGAAGGCGCAGATGCCGTCGCTCCTGTTGAGATCGCCGAAGAGCATGGCGGGCAAGTGCGTTTGCTGCGCCCAGTCAGGCGGGGCGAGAACGTGCGGCCGGTGGGGCAGGACATGGCCCGGGGGGACCTGGCTGTGCCCATGGGGACGGTGCTTGGGCCGGCCGAGATCGGGCTGATGGCGACGCTCGGGCAGACGGAAGTGTTGGCGTACCGGCGGCCGCGATTGGCGGTGATGGCTACCGGCGATGAGTTGGTTTCCCCTGAAAGCCCGCTCCAGCCAGGGCAGATACGGGATAGCAACAGCTTCGCTCTGCTCGCGGCTGCACAGGCGGCGGGGGCGGAGACGGTTAACCTTGGCCGGCTGCCCGATGACGAGGCGAAGCTACGGGCAGCACTGCTCGACGGCCTGAACCGAGCCGATGCGCTCGTCACCTCAGGCGGCGTATCAATGGGCCGGAAAGACCTGATCAAGCCTCTGCTCGCCGAACTGGGAGAGATCTTGTTTGGTCGTGTTGCGGTTCGCCCGGGCAAGCCTTTCACCTTCGCCCTTGTGCAGGGCAAGCCCGTGTTTGGCTTGCCGGGTTTCCCGGTCTCCTCGCTCGTGTCTTTCGAGCTGTTCGTCCGCCC
>DAOTVV010000228.1:0-12428 GCA_034436255.1 Anaerolineae bacterium | reverse complement strand
GCACCGTGTTTCGCCGGCTCCGCGAGAGTATCGGCGACAGGTCTTAGCTTCCCGCCCGGCAGGACAGCATAGGTTTCGCCCCGCCACACAACGTGCTGACCGATAAGCCCATTGAACCAGACGAGGGCGCTCAGCATATCGCGCACAGGCAGCCAGATAAGCAACCTTGGCAGTTCGCGGTCAGCCGTATACATGGCGATACCCCAACCGACGAGCCAACGCAGCAGCAGCGACGCAGCAAGGACGACGAACCAGGTGTGATCCAAGCCGGCGGCAATAGCATAGAGGACTGCGAGTGGCGTGCTGAAGGTCAGCCAAAGGCCAGGGTACTCTATCGGGCGGCTGACACGGGTGCAACGAGCCCAGCGCACCTCGCGATCCCATTGCTCTTTGAAGCTAGTGGAGCCCAGAACACAGGACACAATGTAATTCGAGAGATGCACGCGCAGGCCCAAGGCTGCGATCCTGGCACCAATCTGGTAATCGTCCGCCAGGTAGTCGGTAAGCGCGGCATAGCCGCCGATGCGCTCCAGGTCCCGCCGGCGCAGAGCTACACTGGCGCCCAGAGCGAAGCCCATGCCGGGGACGTGCAGCCCGACCACCGCCGAGGGCATGAACGTCGCACTCATGTACAGAGCCTCCAGCTTGGCCGTGAGAGTGAGGGGCGATTGGCCGCGGTAGGGGCTTGTCACCAAGCCGACTGAGAGATCAGCCAACGGCGCGATAGTCCGCCGCAGATAGTCTGGGCCGACGCGCATGTCGCTGTCGCTTGCCACCAAGTAGTCATAACGCGCCTGCTCGCTCAGGTGGTGAAGCAGGCTGGCTTTGCGGTTGGCTCCTTCCGCCGGGACGACGATGAGGCGAATCTCACGCCCGGGATAGTCGTGCTGCAGGCGGCGGATGATGGGAATGACGGGGTCGTCAGGATCAGCTACTCCGAACAACAGTTCGTATTCCGGGTAATCCTGCTCGCAGAAGCTGGCGAAGTTGACATAAGCCTCAAAATCAACGCCTTTCACCGGCTTCAGCACCGACACAGGCGGAGTGAACGCCTTTGTCGGGTCGGCGGATGGTTCCATGAAGTCATGCATGAGGCGCAGAGCAACCAGCCAGTACACCCAGCTCGCGAAGGTCAGGAGGAGGAGCAGCCTTAGGATCATAGTCGCCTCGCCGTCATGGCCGGATAGGTGGTCAGGCGAAAGCCACGTGTTTCGACAATACGGCGGACTGCCGGGCTCAGCAATGTGGCCAGATCGCCGGAGTTTGGGCCTAGGGGAACGGCAGTCTTGTCGGTGGTCGGGTGCAGATACAGTTCAGCGGTGCGCGCCCTGAATGAAGCGAGAAGGCGAAGCACGTAAGCCTCATCCATACGGCCCGTCTGAAACAGGCCATATACGCGGTCGGTGATCACGAAACCAGCCTGCAAGACGCGCTGCCGCCAGGCGAGGCAAGCGGCGTCGAAGACAACGGCCCAGAGCAGCTTCGTCGGCAAGTGGCTGCGGTCATAGCTCAGGGCCAGCCGCAACTCGTCACGAGGTAGGCGCAGCCCATGCGCACCGAATTCCTTGCCCAGGGCGATCACTCTGGGCAGTACGGCCGGATGCAGGTGCAGGTGTTCATGGCCATCAACGTGGGCGAGCGGCAGGCCGGTGCGAGCGAAAGCTTCGAACTGCGATGCGATCTCCCAGGCCAGTTCGCGGCGAGCCTGGCGGCTGAAGCCGTACTGGATGCTCGCAGCGGGCCCGCGTCTGGCAATGCGGCCTTGCGCATCCACTAGGTGCGGCGCCTGCTTATGGGATAGCACTGCGGGGCCATCAGAGAGGACCAGGTGCAGGCCAACCGCTAGCGATGGTAACGACCTGGCCATGGCCACGGCTTCCTCTGCCGCATCGCCAGCGACCATCAAACTAGCACTTGTGAGCACTCCATGTCGATGCGCCAAAGCGACAGCTTGGTTTACTGCCTCCGAGGCGCCGAAATCATCGGCGTTGACGATCAGCTCTGGCGTCTCCTGAGTGCCAGCGAGTGTCATCGCGCGCCGGCCACGCGCCTGTGGATGCAACGATGCAAAGCCCGAAGTCATTGCCTATACCTGGCACAAGCAGGCGTTTCGACCCGCCTTCAGACGAACGGCGCTGAACGCACCCTCTGGGCGGTCGGTACTGGCCACCGAACCCGGGCAACCAGCCGCACCAACGCGGACGGAGAGCACTTAAGCTAATGCAAATTAGCTTCAATACAGTGCAGCCCCGTACGTACAGCGCGGCTCAAACCAGGTATCAGTGCCCATCCAGCCCGAACCCCGCCCGCTTCTCATATTGCTATTATAGCAAATGAGCCAAAACGGCGGCATGGCCAATGAGCCGGCATCGCCCTCGCAGCGATCTCGGTGGAAACGCCACTGCAAGCACTCGTGTTCAGCGGCTCTCGTACTGTTCTCGCGTCACTGCGCCCCACGTGCCCACGCAGACGACCGCGGACCGGGTACCCCTAGTCCGCCGCGAACCGGCGGATGAACCATGTCTTCACTATGTGAGTCAGCACCATGTAGCACAGCAACATCAGTGCCAGAAGCGGCCAATACAGGGCCGGGAGCGGCACGAAGCCCAAAGCCGGCGCCAGCGGAGACACGGTCAGCCAAGCAGCCAAGCTCACAATCAGCAACGAGGTGAGCGTCAGAGGCCAACTGGCCCGGCTCTGAACGAAGGCAATCTTGTTAGTGCGTATGACGTGTATGATAAGCGTCTGCGTGAAGATGGATTCCACGAACCAGCCAGTGTGGAACAAAGCTGGGTTGTTCCAGCAGTTGAACACATACAGCATTATGAAATACGTAGCGTAGTCGAAGATCGAGCTGATGGGTCCGATGTACATGATGAAACGCCTGATCTCCCCCACCGCCCACTTCCGTGGCTTGCGCAACCAATCTTCATCAACCGTATCGGTCGGAATAGCTGTCTGCGAGAAATCGTAAAGCAGATTGTTCGTCAACACCTGAAGCGGCAGCATCGGCAAGAATGGGAGAAAGATGCTTGCCCCGACAACGCTGAACATGTTGCCGAAGTTCGAGCTCGCGGCCATCTTGATGTACTTGACGATGTTGCCGAACACTTTGCGCCCTTCAATGACTCCATCGGCAAGCACCAGGAGACTGTTCTCCAGCAAGATGATGTCCGACGATTCCTTGGCGATGTCCACGGCGCTATCAACTGAGATGCCGACATCGGCGGCGCGCAGGGCTGGGGCATCGTTGATGCCGTCGCCCAGGAATCCAACAACATGCTTGCCACGCTGAAGGGCTCGAATGATGCGCTCCTTGTGCGCTGGAGAAAGCTTGGCGAACACAGTTGCCGTCTCCGCCCGGCGAGCCAATTCATCGTCAGGCATGTTTTCAATCTCGCCACCCAAGAGCATGTCGTCAGCTTTGAGGCCGACCTGCTTGCAGATGCGGCGCGTAACGACCTCATTATCGCCAGTGAGGATCTTCACGCGCACGCCAAGCCCATGCAGTTCTTCCAAGGCGGCAGCCGCCGTCTCTTTGGGCGGGTCAAGGAAAGCCAGAAGACCCAGCAGCACCATGTCGCTCTCGTCAGCGACGCTGTATGTGGTCTTGTCCTTCCCCACGTAGCGATAGGCCAATGCAAGCACGCGGAAACCGTCCTCATTCAGATCCCGCGCCAGCTTGAGCGCCTCCTGACGCTCTGCATCCTCCATTGGCTCTGGGCCGTCATCGCCCTCCAGTTGGTTGCAAAGGCTGAGCACCTCCTCAACCGCTCCTTTGCAGATGAGAACGCGCCGGTCTAGCTTGTCCTCTACTACTACGGACATACGCCGCCGCACGAAGTCGAACGGGATCTCATCAACCTTACTGTATTCACTCGTGACGTTCAGATCCTGCCCAACCTCCTCGTGCTCAAGCACAGCCACGTCTAGCATGTTCTTGAGCCCGGTCTGGTAATAGGAATTGAGGTAAGCGTAGTCGAGCACGTCTTCGCTCTCATCGCCGTGGACGTCGAGGTGCCGCTCTAGCACTACCCTGCCCTCGGTTAGCGTGCCAGTCTTGTCTGTGCAGAGAGTCTCCATTGCCCCGAAGTTTTGGATGGCATTGAGGCGCTTCACGATGACCTTCTTCTTGGACATGGAAATGGCGCCCTTGGAGAGGTTGACCGACACGATCATGGGCAGCATCTCTGGGGTTAAGCCGACGGCGACCGCAAGGGCGAACATAAAGGCTTCCAGCCAGTTGTGCTTGCTCAGGCCGTTGATGATGAAAACGGCCGGCACCATCACGAACATGAAGCGGATCATGAGCCAGGTGAAGCTATTGATGCCACGGTCGAAACTTGTAACCACCTGGACCGCGGTGACTCGCTTGGCCAGAGAGCCGAAATAGGTGTCGGCGCCCGTGAGGACAACCACCGCTGTCGCCGAACCACTCTCTATGTTCGTGCCCATGAAAGCGATGTTTGTCGCCTCCAGAGGGCTTGCCAGGCCAGTTGGCTGGGGCGCAGGCACTTTCTCTACGGGCATCGCCTCGCCGGTCAGCGAAGCCTGGTTTGCGAACAGGTCCTTGGCACTGAGAATGCGCACGTCGGCCGGGACCATGTCCCCTGCCGAGAGCAGGACAATATCACCCGGGACTATCTCCCGGATGGGGATCTCGCGTCGAGCGCCCTCGCGCAGTACTGTGGCCGTGGTAGTCACCATAGCCTTGAGTTCGGCGGCTGCCTTGTCGGCTCGCGCCTCCTGGAAGTAGCGCAGGGCAACACCAATAACCACCATCGCGCACATCACCGTGCCACCGCGCAGATCACCAGTGACGAAGGAGACGGCGGCTAATACCAGCAGCAACACCACCAGAGGGTTGCGCACGTTGTCCCAGAGCCGGCTGAACCAGGACTGCTTCTGCTCTTGGACCGCCTCGTTGTAGCCGTAGCGTTCGAGGCGCTCGTTCGCTTCATCGAGCGACAGGCCGGATGGGGATGCGCCAAGGCTCTCGAGCACAACCTCAGGCTGTGCGATCGCAGCATCGAGAAGCGCCCTGGTGGCACGGCTGATATGAGCCGGAGTAATGCCATTGCGGCGGCGAACGGTGGCGATGGCCGTATCGAGCAGGGTCATGGCTCGGCCTCCCAGCTTCAGTTATGTCAACATCAACACGAGGGCGTACTGGGCCCTCATTGGGCAGCGGGAAGCGAGCTCACAAATGGGGCTCACCCAGGAACGGCGGTGCCGCCCCTGGGGAGTTCACCTCAGCGGAGGGAGGGCACTAGCGCGTTCCAGGCGAGACCTCGGCTGTGGGCCGCAGGCCGCCGTTGTTTTCGCTACTACTTCCAGGTTGCGAATCTGTACTCATACACTCAAAGGCGGCCCCTCCAAGGGCCGCAACGATAGGCGACGACACCAAGATAAGCTCTTGCCTAACCTATCTGGAGCTATTGTAGGCCAAAAGCCCATATTGTCAAAGGCATCGCGTTCAGTCACCAGCCGCAGGGGCACAGTTCAGAACCACTGAAGGACGGCACCCGAGGCGCCACGCCGCTACTAGCCGGCTCGGCGCGCGCCCGTGCGGCGAAGGGCCCGCAGCCCGGCTCGCCTATGTTTGGGACGCTGCTCTTGAGACAGCCGCCAAGAACGGAGCAGCCACGAACTCAGTCGGATCAGTCGGCCCCAAGCCGAGGCGAACGACTACCAGATCGAGCGAGGGCACGATGCAACAAAGGTTAGTCTTGAAGCCCATTGCCGCAAAAGCATCGCCGGGCACGCCTGGCCAGAATGTGCCGCCATGGTTCGTCCACCAGGTAAGACCATAGACAGGGTAGTGCGGTTGCGAGCTACGCGTTGCCACATCTAGCCAACTGGCAGGCACTATCTGCTCTTCCTGCCAGCGACCACGGCGGAGCATCAGATATCCGAAGCGAGCGAAGTCACGAGCCGAAAGGTAGATGCTGCCGGACGGGTTGCAGTGCCGCCCGATGCCATCGCCCTCCAGCCCGAGGAGCGACCACCAGGCGTTTTCAATGCCGATCTTTCGGAAGACCCGCTCTTGCATGAACTGCCCCAACTCCTGCCCGGTAAGATGGTAGAAGGCCAGGCTCAGATGGGCGAAGGCGGGGTCGCTGTAGTCCCAGCGGCTGCCAGGCTCGGCCACCAGGTTCGCCACTGAGATGCGTTCGCCAGTGTCCCTGGCGAGAAACGGGGCATGCCCGAGAGCGGCGCGAAAAGCGCTTACGCCAGGCTCAGTACGGAAGCCGTAAAGACCATGGCTTTCCCCGGCGATCCCAGAGCACATCGAGAGCAGATGGCGGAGGGTGATCCGCTCTTTCCGGGGGTCGGTAAGCGGCTGGCCCTCGGGGAGGAAGGCGTAAGCGGCGCTGTCGAGGCCCACGCGCCCTCCAGCAGAATCGCGCCCGGCTCGCTCCCCGAAAAGAATGCCGTAGGCCGTGCCGGTGAATGACTTGGTGCAGGAGTAGATGTTGAAGCTAGTTTCGGGCGCGGCGCCGCCCTCATGCCACTCGGCCACTAAGTGACCACGGCGAATGACGACTACGGAGGAGGCGAAACCGAGGCTGGCGTTCCAGCGGCGCGCCTCGTCCAGCACGCTGGCATCCATACCGGCAAGGTCGGCCGCCGATCGCCTATCCTCCGCCCGGCGCCAACCGCCGCAGCTCTCACACGGTGGGAAGTAGCTCTCCTGTTCCATGGCTAAACTCCTCAGCCCACGATTGGCTCTACCGTTCGCCAGCGATAACCTGCCCGTCAGGCTTGATCCGTTCAACTGCTGTGATCCCCGTATACACAGTTGCCGTCACACTCGCTTCGAGAGACTGCCCGGGCTGCAAGCAACCACACTTTCCATGCTCGCGGGCAACAGCCAGGTCGTTGGGATAACCGGTGGAAGCTTCCACGATCAGGGTGTAGAGGCCACGCCAGCCGCCCAGGGCGCGGAACAACCATAGGTGCGGGAAAACGCTGGTCGGGAAGGCCAAGCCAAAGCCAATCTGTTTGCCGATATCGGTCACGGCATACCAGCCTTCCGCCACGTCGGGCAGGTAAACGAAATCGCCGTAGTCGCTTGGCTTCGGCACAGTGCGTAAGTCCAAGGGCTTCCCGAAACGATCGCGTGGACGCGGCCACTCCTGCCTGGACCAGGCCTCCAGTCGGCCGTTGCCCCATGGGTCGGGGATGACTGTACGCGCCGGAATGTCCAAGCGCGTCATCGGAGAGATGTTCAGCGCCGGGTGGATATTCCAGAGAAAGCTAAAGGGCACGTGGCCGCAGTTCTCGAGGTGGTAGTCCACTACAAAATGCGATGCCCCAGCCGAAAGGGAGATCGTCTTCTGGAACAAGGCTGGTAGAACTCGCATCTGCACGCCGAATCGCACGGAGAGGCGCTCTTCGGTGTTCTCCAGTATCTCCACCGTCGCCGGCTGCGACCAGACCTCGCCATGGTCGGGGAGCAGATCGCCGTATGCCCCACTGACAGGGACATCATTTGGGATCAGCTCGTCCCAGCCGCCGCTCCAACAGTCATCGAACCGGGCACCATATGTCTGACGGGCCGGTGCCACTCTGGGGTTGTGCCAGAGAAGGTTGTGCCCGGTCGGCCTGTGGACCAGGTTCCAGATCTTGCCACCCAACTCGGGCAGGACATCCACGCACAGCAGCTCGTTCTCGAGCCGCACCACCTCCAGCCCGCGGAACTGCCAGTCCATGTCCAGCCTCGCGACCATTTCCTGATCCTCCCTGATACCCTGCGTGCGCATGCACTGCCCGTGACGTTAACACAACGGTGCGGGCGTGACAACCCGCCTCCGGAGCCGAAGCTACCTGTGTGGCAGCCTGCCAGAGTCCGGCCCCAGCACCCTTGATGCATGAACAGCGGCTGCGGGATGATCAACTCACCTACTTTAGACGACAGGACACCGGATCAACACCCCACTATCGTTGGCATTGCGCCGCTCGGGAGGGGCGTCGCCCGAGCCATTCGATCGCAGCCTTCGACAGGGCGCTCTGCTCCGAGTAATATGCTCCTGAAACTCCGCCCCAGCATAGCTCGCGCATGGGGTGACACCCAGACGGGAGGATCGCCATGTCATTTCAGACCGAGATAGACCTCTACCGGCATCACTTTTCTGAGCGCGAGGCCACCCTTGTGGTGCATGGTCCCCTCCGGGCCTCAACCTTCCTCTACGATAGCGGCGTGGCGGCGCTGCGCTTGGCTAACGAACTGGGCCAGCTGGTTATGTTGCCCTTCCAGGGTCAGCAGGTATGGTCAGCCCATTTCCTTGGCCGAGAGCTGACGATGCGTTCCATGTTCGCCACGCCGCGACAGACACGCGAGTACCTGGAGAACTACGGCGGCTTTGCCTTACATTGCGGCATGACGGCGATGGGCGTCCCAGGGCCGGAAGATCACCATCCACTGCATGGCGAACTGCCCAATGCCGCCTACCAGAAAGCCTACCTGGTCGTGGGAGAGGACGAAGAGGGCCCATACATGGGCCTGGGCGGCCAGTACGAGCACATCGTCGCTTTCAATCACCACTATCTCGCTGAACCCTTGCTGAAGCTTTACGCGGGTTCCAGCATGATGAGGCTGTCGCTCACCGTCACCAACCTGAAGCGCACGGACATGGAGTATATGTACCTGGCGCATATCAACTTTCGTCCAGTGGATGACGCCCGCCTGATCTACTCAGCGAGATGTACGCCGGAAACATGCAAGGTTCGCAAGAGCATCCCCGCCCATGTGCGAACCAAGCCAGGTTATCGCGAGCTTCTCGATGAACTCGAGCATCACCCGGAAAGGGCCGATGTCTTGCGACCAGAACTCGTCTTCGATCCCGAAGTCGTATTCACTATCACCTATCTTGCCGACGCCGAGGGTTGGGCGCACAGCCTGCAACTACACCCCGATGGCAACGCCGATTACGTGCGCCACAGGCCTGATCAGTTGAACAAGGGTGTGCGCTGGATATGCCGCACTCCCGATCAGGATGCTTTGGGGCTCGTACTGCCGGCCACGGCTGAGCCTGAAGGCTATGCGGCCGAGAAGGCGAAAGGGAACGTTCGCCTCTTGCCGCCCGGTGGGCAGTTCCATTGCGACATTGAGATGGGAGCCCTGACGCCGTCTCAAGCACTGCCGGTCGAGAGGCACATCAGCGGCTTACTGGGCGGCTGACGGGAGTAGACGATGACCAGAGGCGTCGGGACCGACGCGCCAATTCGATCCGATTGCCGTCCGCGGCTATCAGGTCCGGCATGGCGGAGCCCGGTGCCCTCGGCCCGCAGGAGAAGTGGTCATGGGAACGTCTGACGCCGTCGGCCCCACCTGGAAGGGCCGCTTCTTTGCCATCTGGGGTGGGCAGGCGTTCTCGCTCGTCGGCAGCTCCGTTGCCGGCTTCGCCCTCGTATGGTGGCTGACCAAAACGACTGGCTCAGCCACCGTCCTGGCGGGTGCCACCCTGGCCACCGTCTTGCCGCAGATTCTCTTGGGTCCTCTCGCTGGCGCGGTCGTGGATCGCTGGAGTCGCCGCCTGATCATGATCGTCGCCGACGGCGGCATCGCAATGGTATCCCTCTGGTTGGCTTATCTCTTCTGGTCTGGAGCGATGCGGCCATGGCATGTGTACGCGATCATGCTTGCTCGAGCGGTCGGGGGTGCCTTCCATTGGCCGGCAATGCAATCCTCGACGTCGCTCATGGTCCCCAAGCGGCATCTATCGCGCGTGGCCGGTGTGAACCAGGCCCTGCAAGGAGGCGCAGGCATTCTCTCGCCGCCGATTGGGGCGCTCCTCATCTCGATCCTACCGCTCTATGCCGTGATGCTGATTGACGTGGGCACCGCGGCATTTGCCGTCCTGCCGCTGGCGCTCGTGCGCATACCGCAGCCGCGTCGCTCCAGCGCCGGCGCAGAAGGGGCTGCGGCGTCCTCGTTCTTGGGAGACGTGAAGGCAGGGTGGCACTATGTCATCGGCTGGCCAGGGCTGATGCTTATCGTGGCAGGGGCTGTGCTGCTCAACTTCGCGGTTATGCCGGGCCTGGCGCTCATTCCGATACTGGTGACCCGGCACTTTGGCGGCCAGGCACTGCAGTTGGCCTGGCTCGACTCGGCCATGAGCCTCGGCTTCGTCGTTGGCGGGTTAGCCTTGGGAGTGTGGGGCGGATTCAGACGCCGCATCCTGACAGCAATGATGGGCGTCGTCGGGATGGGCCTGGGGCTGCTGCTCGTTGCCGCGGCACCCAGAAGCGCTTTCTGGCTCGGCCTGGCCGGCATGTCTCTGGCTGGGGTGATGAACCCGATGGCCAACGGGCCGATCCAGGCCGTGATCCAGGCCACGGTTGATGCCGACATGCAGGGTCGGGTGCTTACGCTGCTGGGTAGCCTTTGCGCCATGGCCACGCCTGTGAGTTTGCTGGTAGCCGGCCCGATCGCCGACGTATTGGGGATACGATTCTGGTATCTGGTCGGCGGCATAATAACCTTGTTGGTAGGCATGCTGGGCTTCTTTCTGCCAACTCTCTATCACTTCGAAGAGGGCCGGCCAAGAACCACGGTCACGGTCCCCTCGGAGCCGCAGGCCCATTCGAATGTCGAAGCGCCGTAAGACCGTTGCCACTCGAGCGGTTGTCGGGAGGCAGGAGGGGCTCCAGGGCCTCGCTGTGGCATCGTCACAGTCCTTCAGCGTACGCACGCGTGGCAGGCATCCAGCCATTCCACGTCGGCTGAGTTGCCCAAGAGGCGAGGTTGGGTTATAAACCGTAACGGCTAGACTCACGGTTGCGGGCGTTGCATGCCTTGGCGTCAGGGAGCGAGGACTTGCGGCCGTGAATGGCGCTCATGCTGCCGACTTCGCTGTCCGCAACTTCACGTGGCTGCAGACTGCCCCTGTCCCTCGGTCCTTCCGACCGCGATCCGAGTCCTTCCTCAGCGCGTCGGGATGCTGCGACCAAGCCGCCGTCGGGTCAGACCCAGGTTGAACCTTTTTGCCATGCGAGGGAGGATATGGCGGACAAGAAGGTCGTAATCGTGCTTCCTGTGAGCGGCGTTGACCAGGAGACCTACCGTACCGTGCGCAGCGTGCTCCGAGCGCGGCGCCATCCCGTTACCACCGCCAGCGTGTTCCCTGGCGCTGTCGAGGCCAGCGATGGGACGTCTTTGCCGGTTGACATGCGCCTGCGCGACATCAAGACCTATGAGTATGACGGCTACATCTTTCTCGGTGGAGAGGGGGCGCGTGCCTTCTTCACGGATGACGACGCGCTAAAGCTCGCCAAAGACATCTCTTACAAGACGATAGGAGCGATGGGCGAGGCCGTAGCTTTCCTGGCCAAGGCGGGAGCGGTCAAGAACAAGAAGGTCACGGCGCCGCTGGAATGGGTTGACATGGTGCGGCGCAATGGCGGCAAGTATACGGGCAAGCCGCTGGAGACGGACGAAAAGCTGATCACCGCCCAGGGCAAGGACGACGCCCAGCGTTTCGCCAACGCCATCGCCGAGGCTCTGGCGAATTAGGCCTGGACCCAGACTCGAGACAAGCTATCGAAGTCACAAGCCGGCGTTGCGGTCGCCGCCCGGAGTTGTTGAGAGCGGCCCACCGGAGCGCCGGCTTCCCGTGTATCAGGCTGTGTAGCGCCGGTTCTGTGGCCGGCCTCCCATGGCAGCTTTTCTCCCGCCTGCGGTCTCTCGTACCGACATGCAGGGGGCAGGATAGCTGGGCTGGGCCGCCACCGAGCCTGGTCTCGCGACGCTCAACCCTTTATGCCGGTGACCGTGATCCCCTCGACGAAGGTCCTCTGCGCGACGAAGAATATGAATATCACTGGGGCAATCATGATCGTCGCCGCCGCCATCATGTACGGCCAGGCTAGCTTCTCCTGAAAACTGGCACGCAGGCTCTGCAAGCCAAGGGCCAGGGGGTACTTCCTCTCATCGTTCAAGTAGATGAAGGGACCGAGATAGTTGTTCCAGGCCCCCATGAACGTGAACAGGGCGACCACTGCGAGCGCCGGCTTGGAAAGTGGCAGGATGACATTCCAGAAGATGCGCAGGTCGCCCGCGCCGTCCACTCGGGCTGCATCAGACAATTCCTGGGGGATGGTGAGGAAGAACTGGCGCAGCATGAAGATGAAATATGCGTTGCCGAAGAACGTTGGTATGACCAATGGCTTGTACGAGTTGAGCCAGTTCAACTGCTTGAACGTGATATAGAGCGGGATCATTACCACCTGGAACGGAATCATCATCGTGCTCAGACAGAGGAAGAACAGCTTGTCGCGCCCCCACCAACGCACCTTGGAGAAACTATACGCAACCAGAGAGCAGGATAGAAGTGTGCCGAAAGCGGCCGGTATAGCATACTGCAGGGTGTTCACGAAGTAGAGGCCGAACGGGCGCCGGACCAGTACCTCCGAGTAGTTCGCGA
>DAOTVV010000227.1:0-7211 GCA_034436255.1 Anaerolineae bacterium | reverse complement strand
TCCTCTGCCTGCGTTATGTCGAGAATATGACCGTCGCCCGCATGACAGAGGAGCTGCGCCTGAGCCGGCGCCAGATCCACCGCGATTTGTACGAGGCCGAAGCCAGGCTGGCGGAGGTGCTGAGCTCGCGCACTGAGGCCGGCCAGGCCGGCTCTACTGGCCGCCCACCCGACGCGCTCACCGACGAATTGATGGCTCTGCACAGCCAGCCGGACTTGGTTGAGCTCGTGGCTCTCGTCAACGCGACGATCTCGCTCTTGCAGCCGCTGGCTCAGCGCTACGGCGTGCGCCTCTCGCTCCAGGCGAGCGCCGACACGGCGTATGCCGTGGCCGACCCGGCTCTCTTGAAGCAACTGCTTGTGCAATGCGCCGGCTACGCAATCCAGGCCAACCCGAGCGGCGAAGTGATCCTGCTCGTGAACGATAAGGGGCCATCCCCGAGCGTAGCCGTCCGCTTTTCCGCTCCCACCTCCTTCGCACAGCTTGCCGGGCTCAAAGACGCTCAGCGCGTGGCCCAGTCGCAGGGCATCCCCTGCGAGGTACACCGCGAGCCCTCCGGCATCACACAGGTTACGCTTCTGCCGCACGGGGTACAGGCCCGCTCCGTGCTCGTAGTGGAGGATAACCTGGGCGCGGTCGAGCTCTATCGGCGTTACCTGACGCCGGCAGGCTGGCAGGTACATAGCGTTTCCGACCCGTTGCTGGCGCTCGCCACGGCCATCAGCCGCCAGCCCGACGTCATTATCCTGGACATAATGATGCCCAGGATGGACGGTTGGAGCGTGCTTCAGTCCCTGGCGGCGAGCCCGGAGACCGCCGCCATCCCGGTGATCATTTGCTCGGTGGTGGAGGACATCCAGCTGGGCAAGGCTTTGGGCAGCCGTGCCTACCTGCGCAAGCCAGTGTCGCGCGGCGAACTGCTCGCGGCGCTCAACCAGTGCTTGGCACCTGCGCCCAACTCGAAAGGCTGAGCCCCGAGGTGATCAGGCCGACCAGTTCTCCTGCCCTGAAGCTGCCGCGCTTGCAGACGCGGAATGCCGTCCCCTGTGAAGCGATCCTGTCCTCGCCGGGCGTCGCTGCCGTGATCGCCAGCACCGGTATCTGACGCAGGGCCGGGTCCTCGCGCATCGCCTGGACGACATCGAAGCCATCCATATCCGGCATGACGAGATCCAGCAGCAAGGCGTCCGGCGGATCGCTGCGCATGCTGCTGAGCGCGTCCTGGCCAGTATAGGCAGCACTGAAGCGGAACTGGCGCGGTGTGGCCTCAAGCATCCGCCTCACCAGCTGCACGAAGCCACGGTCGTCGTCAGCGAGCAGTAGATGAGTCCTCGCCCGGTTGGGCAGGGCCTGGTCGAGCGCTGCAGTCAGTCTCTCGGGCGAGATAGGCTTGGCCAGCACCGCCTGGAAGAGACGCCGGCCCGACACCCAGCTTGTGCTGGGCAATGAGCATTCGATCACAGGGACGTCCTCGGGCAGCGCGGCCAGGATGCGTTGCTGGGCTGCCGCGTCGCTGTTTGGCGCGCCCGCGCTCTCGCCACGATCCTGGCCCGCGGCAAGCCCGGCAGTCGAGGGGCCAGGATCACTTGCGATAGGGCTGGCGTTCACGATCACGCCGGCCGGCCGCTCGCTTGCCACCAGTGACAGAACCTGATCGGCACTGTCCACAGCGACGAACTCGTAACTCTCGATTCGGCGGCTCAGGTAGCTGGCAGCGATGCCATCGTCGTTGACCACAAAGACCACGGGCCGGCTGCTCGCTTTGGGCAGCGGGCCGGAGCTGACGCGCTTCAAGAGGCCCACTGTCTTCTCTTGCAGGGGCAGGGTGAACGAGAAGGTGCTGCCTCGCCCCACCTCGCTCTCTACCCAGATGCTGCCGCCATGCATCTGCACCAGGCGCTTGGCGATCGCCAGGCCCAGGCCTTTGCCCGAATTGGCACCCGTCTTCGGGCGCCCAACCTGATAGAACTCATTGAAAATCGTGGCTGTCTCCTCGGCGGGAATGCCACACCCCGTATCCGTGACGTGTACCGTCAACTGGTCCTCATCGGCCTCGACGGTCACCGTGATCGAGCCGCGATCCGTGTAGCGCACCGCGTTGGCGATCAGGTTCGACAGCACCTGGCGGATGCGCACGGGGTCAACAAAGGGCCGCGGCAAGCTGGCCGGGCAATTCACGTTGATCGCCAGGCCCTTGGCCTTGGCCAGGCTGGCCACAGTGTCCACCGTCTCCCACACCAATTGTGACATATCGCTTTGCTCGCGACGCATGGGCATGGAAAGCGCATCCATGCGCGCCAGATCAACGATGTCATCCACCAACTCGGAAAGATAACCAGCGTTACGCCGGATCTGGGCCAGATCGCGGCGGAGGGCATCGCTCCAACTGCTGTATCCGTACAGCCCAGGGTTGGTGTAGATGAGCTGGCCGAAGCCCAGGATAATATTGAGGGGCGTGCGCAGCTCGTGGCTGAGGTTGGTGGCAAAGCGGTGCCGCATGCTGTAGAGCGTCTCCGCCTCCTGGCGCGCCTGGGCGAGCTCTCGGTTGGTCTGTTGCAGAAGCTTGTACGAGGCGTCCAGGTCCTTGATGGTGCGGTTGAGCTTGCCGCGCTGATCGCGCAACTCTTCGGCCAGCAGGGTTGTCTCCAGGCTCCGGCGCGAGTGCCAGGCCAGGAGCACGTGCAGGGGCCGCAAGCACAGCCATGAGATCAGCCCGGCAGCGAGCAGCATGCCTGCCTGGTACGGCCAATCCGGCGGCGCCAGCAGGGCGACGACACCAGCGGTGAGCGCGGCCCAGACGAGCGAAGCCCGCGTGTCGAACAGTCCGCCTGCCATCAAGACAGCCGGAACGAGCAGATAGCCTACCTCCGCCAGGCGCAACAGCCAGCTGCAGGCGACGCCGGCACCGATGCAGGCCACAATGAACAGGCTACGCGCAGCTACCCGGCTGTGCCGCTCCAGCCAGCGCACTGCCAGCAGCGCCACCACGCCGCCGGCCCAAACGGCCAGTGGGCGCAGGTCGGTGGTGGTGCGCAGCCCAATCAGCCAGAGACAGACGAACAGCGTCGCAGCCATCAAAACCAAGAGGCTGTCGAACACCCTTTGCTGTATGTCCTCCAGGTTGAGAGCCCGGGCCTGTCGGATCTGCCGGCTAGCGTTGAGCAGCATTCTCATCCCCCCTGGTCACGAACCTATCCTATCACACGCAGTCGGCGTTGGTCAGCCGCTTCGGCCGGCCGGTGCCGACAGCGAAACCTGGCACAAACATGTCCCATTATAGGCACATTTCTATGGCAATAAGCCACAGATCCTCACTATGATTGCATTGACTCTTGTAGCTCGCACGCGGCAGCGCCAGGCCATGGCTGGCAGGAAGCCCGTGTGGCTTCGAGGGCGGGCCTAAGCCATTGGGCCGGCCGGCGCCCGCCGGCTGGCTCTAACGCAACAACACCATTTAGGAGGGACAGTATGGTGACGCGGCCGATGACACGACGGCGTTTTCTTGGTGGTGCAGCGTTAGGCGCGGTGGGTGCCGTCCTGGCGGCATGTGGCGCCACACCGACGCCACAGGTTGTCGAGAAAGTAGTGACCAGTGTCGTCGAAAAAGAAGTGACCAAGCTCGTGGAAGGCACGCCACAGGTCGTCAAGGAGACTGTGGTCGTGAAAGAGACCGTGGTGCAGGAGGTCGTGGCTACAGCGGCACCCACGGCCAAACCGGTGGAGCTGCGCTTCGAGGATGAAGCCGAGATCGGCCCTGAAGGCTTCAAGGTCTTCACCGATGTGCTCATCCCCAAGTTCCAACAGCTGAACCCAGGGATAACCGTGAAGTTCGAGCCCGCCACCGGCGACTGGTCGCAGAAGATAACGGCCGAGATGGCGGCTGGCGACGCGCCGGATGTGATGGTGGCCTATGGCAACGCCGCCCGGCAGTGGATGGAGTCCGGCCAGCTGTTGCCCCTTGAGGATGTGTTCACGAAGGATGAGTTGGTGGACTTTTACGACGAGCAGCTCATCGCCTTCAACGTCAACAACCACCTTTACGAAATCCCCAAGTACGTCTCCACCATCGTCCTTGCCTACAACAAGGACGCATTCGACAAAGCAGGCCTCAAGTACCCGGATGATAGCTGGACCTGGGACGATTTCCTCATGGCGGTGGAGAAACTCACCGTCAAGGACAGCAGCGGCAAGACGACGCAGTGGGGCTATCGCGTCATGCAGAACTACATCGCCCACTGGCCCTGGCAGAACGGCGGCGAATGGATGGACAAGGAGGCGATGGGCACAAAGATACTCATTGACCAGCCCAAGTCCATGGAAGCGCTCAAGTTCAACTGGGACATCCAGTTCACCTACAAATACTCGCCCATGGCCCAGGACATGGAACAGGTGGGAGCCTTTGACACCTTCCAGACCGGCAAGCTCGGCCTGGCCGAGGCTCACAGCTGGCAGGTGACGGACTACATCGCTCGCAACAACTTCAAGTACGACTACGCGCTGCTGCCGCAGAAGGAGAAGCGCGTCGGCCAGATCTTCGCCGATGGCTACGGCATCTTCAAGGGGACGAAAGACAAGAACGCCTCCATCGCCCTGCTCAAGTTCATGACCGGGCCGGATGCGGAGCGCGAAATGTGCACCTCGGTCCTTGGCCTGCAGCCGTCGCGCAAGAGCGTCGCCTCCGTCTGGGACACGCTTTCCCAGGGAGCCAAAGCAGGCGTCAACGTGCAGGCCTTCAGCCAGATGGCCAAGGTGGCCCGGCTCGACCCGTACTTCAAGAACAACGCCAAGGTGCGCGAGATCTTCAACCCGATCTGGGATTCGATCTGGGTTACCGGCAAAGTCGGCCTGGAGGAAGGTGTGGCTGAGCTGGTCAAGAAGGTCAACGATTACCTGGCCACGGTCAGCTAGCTGCTTGTGCCGAGAATGCAGGAGGAGCAGGTCGCTCCTCCTGCATTGAGTCCCTCACCGGCATTCAATCCTGGAGGCACCCGCATGTCGAGCGAGAGTCTCACCGGCGACGCTGCCCGCCGCCCTGCGCAGCAGCGGCATTCCAAGTTCCTGTTCTGGCCCAGCCAGCGTTCGATGAAACAGCAGGAGGAGATCGCCTCCTGGATTTTCATCTTGCCCTGGATCATCGGCTTCATCTGTTTCACGGCTGGGCCGATGCTTACTTCCTTGTACCTTAGCCTCACGGAAGCCACCATGCTTGAGCCGCCCAAGTTCATCGGGCTGCTCAACTACCGTAACCTGTTCTCCTTCGATGAGGTCACCTCGCTGTTCTGGCGCACGCTCTACAACACGTCTTACTACGTGTTTCTCAGCGTTCCCCTCGGGCTTATCCTGGGCTTCCTGATCGCCCTACTGCTCAACCAGAACATCAAGTTTCGCGGCATCTTCCGCACCATCTACTACCTGCCTTCGATCATCCCGGGCGTTGCTGTCGCCCTGCTCTGGATCCTCATCTTCAACAGGCAGTTCGGCGTCCTCAACGTTATCCTCAGTTGGGTTGGCATCAACGGGCCAGCCTGGCTCTACGATGAGACGTGGGCAAAGCCAGCGCTGGTGATCATGAGCCTGTGGGGATCGGGCGGGCCGATGCTGATCTTCCTGGCCGGCCTGCAGGGCATCCCCACGGAGCTATTCGACGCCGCCAAGGTGGACGGCGCCGGCTCCTGGCAGCGCTTTTGGCACGTCACCATCCCCATGGTCAGCCCGACGATATTCTTCGTCCTGGTCACCGGCATCATCGGCTCATTCCAGGTGTTCACGACCACCTATGTGATGACCCAGGGAGGGCCGGCCAACTCCACCATGATGTACGTCCTGTATCTCTTCAACCTGGCCTTCCAACAGTTCCGCATGGGCTACGCCAGCGCTTTGGGCTGGGTCTATTTCGTGATCATCATGCTCCTGACGATGCTCATCCTGCGCTCTTCGGCGCTCTGGGTTTACTACGAGAGCGGAGCTATGGGGGACTAGCATGACGACTGCCAACACTACTCAGGTACCTGGCCGGCCGCTCCGCCGGTCTCATGGCGAAACATGGCGTTCGCCGCACAGGTTGCGCGCCATCAGGACAGTGACTGGCCAGTTCCTGCTCTATCTCACTCTCGTGATCGGCTCGATCGTGATCCTCTTCCCGTTCTACTGGATGGTCTCCACCTCGGTGAAGCCGCCGGACGAGGTGGTAACCCTGCCGATAACCTGGATCCCGAGCCGCATTCTCTGGTCCAACTACCCGAAAGCCATCAATGCTCTGCCGGTCTCGGTGCTCGTCTTCGTCAAGAACTCAGTCGTACTCAGCACCCTCGTAGCGATAGGCCACACCTTCACCAGTGCTCTCGTCGCCTACCCCTTCGCCCGCCTGCGCTTCCGTGGTCGGCGCACACTCTTTCTCATCATCCTGGCGACGATGATGATTCCGGGCCAGATCACCATGATCCCCTTGTTCATCATTTTCTCCCTTGAAAATCCCTTGAGAAATGGTCCTGTTACGCGGCTTGGGCAGCTGACTGGGTCAGTTCGACCCGGTAGCCGAGCCTTTGGAGACGGCGGACAGCTCGACGTTTCACCGCCTCGCGGTCCCGCTCATCGAAGTAGTTGCTACCCAGGTCTTGATAGGCCGTCTCCCGGGTGATCAGGTAATATCCTGTAACTAGTAGACTGTGGCCGACGGCGACAGCTGCCCGTTGTTTGCCTCGCCGAGCCGCCAAGCGGCGATATAGCGCCTGGAAGTACGTGTACTTGGTGCGGGCGGCGCCGTGGGCCGCCTCAATCAGCGCCCGCCGCAGCCATGGACTGCCTTTGCGTGTGCGGCCACTTTTGCGTTTGCCCGCACTCTCGTTATTGCCCGGACATATGCCAGCCCACGAGGCCAGTTGATCCGCGTCCTCAAAAGGCGCCAGATCAGCGCCAACCTCGGCAATGATGATCTCGGCGATGCGCTGATTAATGCCGGGCAAGGAATCCCAGCTCGCCAAGGCCGCCGCAAAAGGGCGCATCTGCTCCGCAATCTGCTGATCTAGTTGGGCGATCGCCTCATCAAGAAAGTCGATGTGGCTGAGATGCTGGGCCAACATGAAGCGATGATGCGGCCGCACCCGCCCACTCAACGCCTTCACGAGCAAGTCTTGCTTGTCGCGCAACCGCCCCCTGGCTAACTCAGCCAGCGTCGCGGCATCCGTCTCGCCCTGGATGATCTCGGCCAATAT
>DAOTVV010000226.1:0-5296 GCA_034436255.1 Anaerolineae bacterium | reverse complement strand
AGGCACTCGCTGAGGCGGTTGCCGTGCCTAGGGGAAGTGCTGGCCGAACTCGAGCCCTGCTTGGATGAAGGCCAGGTAGTTAGCGACCTTCTCTGCGTTGCAGGTGGGCCACTCCATGAAGCCGCTGGTCGGGCAAAGGATCAGGCCGCCAGTGCCAAGCGATTCGGCGTCTGCTCTTGCCGATGTCTTGGCGCTGGTACCACCGGGTGCTATCATCACTTGTGTGGGGTCGGGCTGGGTGCCCTGAGGCGACAGCTTCCATCAGGTGGTGCCGCGTTGGGGGGCCGGAGCGAACCGCCCCGTGTCCTTTCTCTGGTTGCGGACTGCGCGGTTGGGCAGGTCCTCACCCCTCCCCACGGTGTGGCGGTACCCGAGAGTGGCGTTGTAGTGAAGTGGTGTCGGCTGTTGGGAGGGAAGTGTCAGTATGGAGGAAGGCTCTATGAGTGTGGAGCTGCACATTCCTGATTCTGTGGCTGAGGCGATCCGGTTTCCGGAGAAGGGGCTGGCGGATCGGCTCTTGGTTGAGTTGGCTGCGGCTCTGTATGCCCAGGAGGCGCTCTCGTTCGGGAAGGCCAGAGAGTTGGCCGGTATGAGCAAGTATGAGTTCGCTCTCTTGCTCGGCAGGCGGGGACTGCCACGGCATTACGGCCTGGAGGAACTCGAGGACGATCTCAGATATGCCCGTAGTCAGTAACACCTCCCCCCTGATGAACCTGGCGATCATCGGCCAGCTCGGCTTGTTGCACCGGCAGATGGGCACCGTAGTGATCCCACTTGCCGTCCGCGAGGAACTGCAGCTGGACTCGCAGTTGCCAGGCTCAGATGCTCTGCGGCAGGCCGCAGAGGCGGGATGGCTCGAAGTGCGATCGGTGCAAGACGCCACGTTAGCGAAGGCACTCGAGCGCCAACTCGACCGGGGGGAGGCGGAGGCCATTGCCCTGGCTGTGGAGATACAAGCAGAGTGGTTGCTTCTCGACGAGCGGGAGGCTCGGAGGGCGGCGAAGGCGCTGGGGCTTGAGGTAACGGGAGTAATAGGGGTGCTGCTCAGGGCAAAGCAGCGGGGCGAGCTCTTGTCTGTGCGGCTCGCGCTTGAGGAATTGCAGCAGAGGGCCGGCTTTCGCATCGGAAAAGAACTGCTGGACGGCGTCTTGCGCCAGGCCTCGGAGTGAGAAGGGCGGCCCTAATCTCACTCCGAGTGGGCCTATCCCAGGACGCTGCCCTGCCATCGGACACGGTCGGTTGCCGTGCCTAGGCGAAGTCCTGGCCGAACTCGAGCCCGGCCTGGATGAAAGCCAGGTAGTTAGCGACCTTCTCCGGGTTGCAGGTCGGCCACTCCATGAAGCCGCTGGTCGGGCAAAGGATGAGGCCGCCACCGCGGGCTTGCTCGATGGCCTGGCGCACCAATTCACGGATGTGCTCGGGTGTACTGCGGAAGAGGTCGTCGGCCTCGATGTTGCCTTCCAAGCACATGCGGTTGCCCACGCGGCGCCTCGCCTCGGCCATAGTGATGCCGATGGGTGGCGGCTCGATGGGGTTGAGGCAATTCACGCCCATCTCCAGAAAGCCCTCGATCACCGGGCCCATGTCTCCATGGCAGTGCACCCAGATCAGGCCGCCCGACTGGCGGATCTGGTCGGTGAAGCGCTTATCCACCCTGACGACGAATTCGTCGAAGTCGCGCGGGCTCATCAACGGCGGGATGCACAGCTCGGGGCCGACGTAGCCGAATACGGGCCCGACATTCTGCTCCAGCAGGTACTCCACGTAAGCCGTCATGCGGTCGGCCATGGTGTTGATCAAGTGCCTGAGGAGGTCACGGCGCTCGATGCTCCATAGGGCCATGAGTTCGCTGCCCATGAGGCAGTAGACGTGATACATGGGCTCGCCGATGTAGGCGGTCATCAGGCCGCGCTCGCCCAGGCGCTGCTGCATCTCGAAGAAGGGTGAGACGTCTGGGCGAGGCTGGATGTAGGGCACTGACAAGAAGGCGAGCGCATCCTCTTCGTTCTCTACGAGGAACTTGAGTACTCGCCCGGGCTTGTTCTCCAGGCTCACGGCCTCGACCTCACTTATAGGGCCACGCGGCGTTTCATAGGTGGTGACGCGCTCGACGAAGCCCTCGTGCCGGCTGGGCCGGTCTTCGGTGTGAACCTGCAGGTCCGGCAGGTCGGAGAAGAAGATGTTGAGATGCGGCCCCCAGCCGGTAACGATGTCACTGTACTTGAGTGCGGCATCCAAGATGGGCTGGTACGACGGGTGCCAAACCTTCATCCACGGGTCCGCGCCCCAGACGCGGATAGGCACGCGGTCAACAGGTTGGCAGCGGTAGGCGGCGAGGAGCCGCTCGCGGGATGTCATGCCCCGGCCGCGAGCCAGGGCTTGCAGATCGAGCCGCACGGCTAGCCCTTGATCCCCGTGAGAGTTATGCCCTCGATGAAATTGCGCTGCATCAGCAGGAAGACGATGAGGACGGGTAGGAACATAATGCTGGCCCCGGCCATCTGCAGATGAGTCTGGCTGATGTACTGCTCTGTGAACCGCGACATGGCGATGGGTAGGGTCCAGAACTCTTTACTGTTGATTATGATCAGGGGCCAGAGGAAGTTGTCCCAGCTACCCAGGAAAGAGAAGATCGCCAGGGCGGCGAGGGCAGGCTTGCACAGAGGCAGCATGATGCGGGCGAAGATGTAGGGCTCGGAGGCCCCGTCTATGCGGGCAGCTTCGAGCAGCGCCCGGGGTACGCCCAGCATGAACTGGCGCATCATGAAGATGCCGAAGGCGGTGACCAGTGAGGGCACGATCAGGCCCCAGATAGTATTCACCAGATGCAGCCGCGCCATCATTATAAAGAGCGGGATCATGATCACCTGGAAGGGAATCATCATGGTGGAAAGGATGATGATGAAGATGAGCGTGCGCCCGGGGAAATCGTAGCGGGCGAAGGCGAAGCCGGCCATGCAACTGGTGAGCAACTGGCCGCTGGTGATAACCACAGCGACGAAGGCGCTGTTGAGGAAGAAGCGAGCGAAACCGACTTTGCTCCATACTTCCTGATAGTTGGCCAGGGAGTACTTGGCCGGGGCGAACCAGACCGGCGGCACCTTGATGACCTCGGATAGGGGCATCAATGAAGCCGACAGCATCCAGACCAGGGGCAGGAGCATCCACACTGCGCCAAGTGTCAATATCACGAAGCCTACAGCGGTGATGACTATCTGACCCAGGCCCTGCCGCTTGCGTATCCGCGCGTGACGGGAGACGGAAGCAACAGGGGCCACTGTGCTAAGCTCAGCCATTCTGACTCCTAGCCATACTCGATGTCCCGCTGGGTGACTCTCAACTGGATGATTGTGACGACAAGAACTATGGCGAAGAGGATGAAGGCAAGGGCGGCGCCGTAGCCGAGGCGGTTGGCGCGGAAGGCCATAGAGTAGATGTGGTAGACCATGACGCGCGTAGAGTTGATGGGGCCACCGGCCTCTCCGCCGAAGCCGGAGGTCATGATAACGGCCGGCGTGAACACTTGAAGCGAACCGATAACGGCAGTGACCGTGATGAAGACGATTGTCGGGTTCAACAGCGGCAGCGTCACTGACCAGAACGATTGCCAGCGGCTGGCCCCATCTATCTTGGCCGCTTCCAGCAGTTCGCGTGGGATGGTCTGCAAGCCGGCCAGAAAGATGACCATGTTGTAGCCGAGACCTTTCCAGATCGAGACGATGATTACCGCGGGGAGCGCCCACTTTGGCGAGGCGAGCCACTTGATGCCATGGATACCGAACCAGGCGAGGAAGGTATTAACCAAGCCCCAGCGAGGTTCGAACATCCATATCCACACGAAGGACACGGCAACCCAGGAAGTGATCACGGGGATGAAGTAGGCAGTGCGGAAGAGGGTGCGGAAAGGCAACGTTTCCAGGTTCATCACCAGAGCCAGGGCAAGGGAAATGACCATGCTCACAGGAACGGCGCCGATCGTGTAGATGAAGGTATTCTTGATACTCTTGATAGTCAGTGGATCTTTAAATGCCTCCACATAGTTGCCCAGGCCGACGAACGGGTAAGGACGGGGGATCAGGCTCCAGTCGCGAAGACTGATCCAGAAAGCGAAAAGGATAGGGAACAGCAGGAGCACGATCAGGAAAAAGAAGGCGGGTGTAAGGAACGCGTAAGCCCAGGCGACCTCGCGTCGCCTCTGAGTGCTCCACTTCCGACCTGCCCTGACCGCGACCGCTGTTTGAGTGGCCATCTCCGCTACCCTCTGTCAACTGCCGAATCGGCTGCACCGCCGACGGCCTGCACACAATTACCAGCATGCAGGCCGTCGGCTTGTCAGGCAACGCTACGACTGTTTCGGCGTGTGCGTCTCGATGACCTTGTTCAGGTTGTCGATCATCGTCTCGAACGACTTGCGAGTGTCATCGCCGCCGATCACGACGCGGTCGCGTGCGTCCTGCATTTCCTTGACCCACTCCGCCCAGCCTACCCACTCCCAAGGGGAGGCGTACTTGAGCGAATCCATGCAGACGACGGCATTCTCGTCCTGGCGGAACTTCGGGTCATCCACCAGTTCTTTGTGGCTGGGCAAGTCGCCGCCGACATCGGTCCAGACCAACTGAGCGGCCTTGTTGGTGCAGAAGTAGACCCATTGCCAAGCCACTTCGAAATCGGGCGCCCACTTCCCCACGACCCACATCCAGTGCGACCCGGCGGTGTAGTACTCCTTCTGATCGCTCTTGCGCTTGGGGAAGGGGGTGATGGTGTACTTTAAGTCCGGCGCCTGGAGCTTCAGGCTGCCGCGGCTCACCGGGTGGTTCAAGCTCGCTCCCACCTTGCCGAGGGCAAAGCGGCTCTGTCCCTTCAGGAACGCATCGTCGTCCGTGTCCGTGGACAGCTTGATGAACCACTCGAAGTCCTGGAAGATCTCGGGGTAGTCATTCCAGACCAGCTTGTTGGTCTTCGGATCTATCCACGGGGTGCCACCCTTTTCCCGCTGCAGGAACTGCTGGAACAGGACTGTCAGCCAGGCGCAGTAGTAGCTGGTGTCGCAGCCGATCTGATCCGTGACGCCATTGGCCTTCTTCGTTAGCTTGAGCGACTGATCGTAGAAATCGGCCATGTCCGCATAGGGCTTCTTGGGGTCAAGGCCGACTTCCTGGAAGAGGGCATCGTTGCGGAAGGGGAGCAGAGTCTGTACGTCGAGGGGCAGGCCGTAGTACTTGCCCTCTCTCTTGCCGCGCTCGATCGTCCAGGCCAGGTATGTGTCCTCGATGTCCTTAGTAGTGATTACCTGTTC
>DAOTVV010000225.1:0-10847 GCA_034436255.1 Anaerolineae bacterium | reverse complement strand
GCCTTCAGTTGCGCGTAGCCTTTGCCCTCGAAATGAGCCTCAATGGCCTCCCTGGACCAACCGGACAACAGCTCGAAAATCGAGAGGAGGTTGTATAGACCTGCCCGGTCGGGGTCAAAGCGGATGTCGCGCCTGGTATCGGTGACGGCTCTCTTGATCTTGCGGCGGATGTCGTCCGGCGCGTCGAGCAGGCCGATCCGGCCAGCGGCGGAATCGTCACTCTTGCTCATCTTGCGCGACGGGTCATCGAGCGACATGATGCGGGCGCCTGTCTCGGGGATGAAGCCCTCGGGAACGACAAACGTCTCTCCGAAGAGGTAGTTGAAACGCTGGGCGACATCGCGAGTGAGTTCGATATGCTGCTTCTGATCCGCGCCGACCGGCACCAGGTCGGCCTTGTAGAGAAGAATGTCGGCCGCCATGAGCACGGGATAGTCGTATAGGCCAGCACTGGCCGATTCGCGCTCTTCGCCGGCTTTGTCCTTGAACTGGGTCATGCGGTTCAGCCAGCCCGTGGGCGTGATGCAATTGAGTATCCACGTCAGTTCGAAGTGCGCCGAAACGTGTGACTGGACGAAGATGACCGCCTTGGCGGGGTCAATGCCGCAGGCCATGTAAAGAGCGGCAACCTCGCGTGTCTTCTCACGCAGGACCGCGGGGTCTTGAGGGACAGTGATGGCATGGGCGTCAACTACGCAAAAGAAGCTGTCGTAGTTGTCCTGAATCTTCACCCAATTCCGGATTGCCCCCAGATAGTTGCCGATGTGCAGGCTACCAGAAGGTTGTACGCCGGAGAATACTCTCTTCTTCAAAGCTCGCTCCACTTCCAGCGGGGGGCCCCGCCTCCCGCCACGATTCGAAATCCCGCCTAGACGAGAATCACAGCAGCCACTGCCTCTTGCCTGGTGTCGCTGAGGCTGACCAACACTTCACGCACGCCAAGTTGATCGGCCAGGGCCTTGGCCTCCCCGTGTAGCACAAGCGATGGCTGGCCACCCGGCAGGCTGACGACTTCCACATCCCGCCAGGCGATCCGGCCGATGCCGCAGCTGAGCGCCTTGGCCGCAGCTTCCTTGGCAGCGAAGCGGCTGGCCAGGGAAGCAACCCGGCCGGAGGCGTCGTTCAGTTCCGCCTCGGTGAAGACGCGCTGCAGGAAAGCAGCTCCCCAGCGCTGGACCATGGCGGCGACGCGGCTGACCTCGACGATGTCTATGCCCAGGCGCATCGCTTGTCAGAGCCTCGCCTCAGACGCCCCAGGCGACGCACTTGAGGATGCAGCCACACGCTTATTGGCGTCGCCAAAGTCCGCCCAACTGATGCTCTTCTTGCCCATGTAGTAGAAGCCCAGCAGCGTGATCGGCAGGAATAGAGCCGCGTGCAGGACCAGGGTGTAACTCGCGGCGACGCTCTCCTGGACGCCGAATGCGGCCAGGATCTTGATGCCCGGGGCGTCGAATGTGCCGAGGTAACCCGGCGCCGACGGCACGGTGGTGGCCAGGTTGACCACGGCGGTCATCAGCATGAGGACGATAAAGTCAACACGGAAAGGGAAGCCGTGCATGAGGATCCAATACTTCGTCGTCTCAGTCAGCCAGATGAGGGCTGAGGTAACAAAGACCATCAGAACATCACTGGGTCGGCGCAGCCCGCCCATGCCCTCGATGAATCGCTCCACTATGCTGCCGACCTTGGGCCGGGCTCGCGCTGGCAGCAGACGCCGCTCCGACCAGGCGTAGGCGGCAAGGAAGGCTTTCGGGCGCAAGGCCATAGCCATTATGACGACGGTGGCGGCGGCGAACAGTACCGTGGAGGCGACAACGACGCGGTGAAGCCAGCTGGGCAGGGACACGAAGGGCAACGCTACGAAAACAAAGAGGAGCATCACCAGCCCGTCGAACACACGCTCTATCAGTACTGTGGCCAGCGAAGCGCTGATCGGCACGCCTGTGTCCCGCCTGAGCACGTATGAGCGGATAAACTCGCCAGCGCGAGCCGGATAGACGTTGTTGCCCATGTAGCCGATCACGACTATCGGGAAAAGACGGCGAAGCGGGATCTGGCCGCTGGGGCGGAGCAGGTATTGCCAGCGCCAGGTACGCGCCACTACGGCTAAGAAATAGACGGCCACGCCCGGAATGATGTACCAGTAGTCGGCTGCGCGCAGATCCGCCCACACCTGCGCTAGCGACAAGCCGCGCAGGAACCAGGCGAAGAAGCCGGCGCTGATTGCTATTCCGAGCCAGAACTTCCAGCTCATCTTCATGTGTACGGCTGACCTTCGGCCGGCCGCCGAGCGGCCGGCGATATCCCGGGCTTTCCGCCCCTAAGATTGCGCTTCGGGGGCTTTGAGCATCTCACCAAGCAGCCGTTCCATGGCCATGGTGTGGCTACACACCCCGTGACTCTGGAAAAAGTTACACTGGCAGGTCCATTGCCCCGCATCGTAGGTGATATGGTACAGATCGTGATTGCCTCTGAATGTTACCACAAATGACTCGAAGGTCACACGTTCGGGCTCTTCGGCGTATTGCCGTGCCTTCTGGATCTTCCCGATCATGCCGGAGTCCATATACTCGTTACCTCCTAACGTAATGCGGAAGCGCCGCTGGTAGGCCTGGCGCAGGCGGATGGCAAAAAGAAGCACCAAGGCTCTATACCTTGGTGCTCTGCCAAAAGGAACATAGACCCTTTCATTATAGGGTCCCTGCCTCGCTATAGCTCTTGTGGCAGCGACGGGTGGCAACTATGGCATACCTGATCCCGACGCTGCCCCTGCCATTGGCTGGGGTTGCGGTGGCCCTTGGCTCAGCCGTTGTCTATCCTCCTAAGACAGCCTGATTGTAACACGGGCAGCGTCAAAGGTCACGCTTCTCCAGAAGTCACGCTTCTCCAAAGGTCACGCTTCGCCAGAAGTCACGCTTCTCCAAAGGTCACGCTTCTTCGAACGTCACGCTTCGGCGAGTCTCTCTTTGAGACGGTTGATGGCCGGGATGGGTGTTGGATCCACGCCATAGAGGCAGGCCAGATAGTACGTTACATAATCACCGAACTGCACCAGTGAGAGCATTTGCGCTAGAGGGCCTTCCCCTCGCGCCCAGATGGTGTCGTGGCCGATGCCAGCTTCGTCCATGATCTGGGCTGTCACGTCGTAGCGCAGGTGGATGCGGGGATGGTCGGCCTTGCTGCGCAGCATCACCACTCTGATGCGATCGGCAAGATCGCGCGGGTTGACGTAGCCGAGGACGGCGTTATGGTTCAGTTCCGACATGGCGTCATGGCAGGCCCAGCCCTTGGTGTTCTCGTTGAACTGGGTTTTCCAGCGGTGCGCCACTTCTGCCAGTATGCCGGCGCCATAGACGACCGGCAGATGCCCGAAAAGGCGGGAAGCCACCTGCTTGGCGGCATTGGCGTCCAGCGGTATGTCGGGGAGCAGTTCATTCTGCCATCCGCGCATGACAGCCACCGCTTCATCAAGCTCGCTCTCACTCAACGTCAGGAGGCCGAGACGTGCGAGCGCTCCCGCAAGGCAGACGATCGAGTAGCCGACTGCAGCCCTCGGCTGCGACCGGTAAGCGAACTGTATGATCGGCAGGCCCGACCGCCGCGCCAATTCCGCCAACTGGCCGCCCGTGCCAATCACCAGGCCCTTCGCGCCTCTCTCAAGTGCCTCGCCGAAAGCGGCCAGCGTTTCCTCTGTGTTACCCGAGTAAGAAGAGGCAATTGCGAGGGTTTCGCGGCCCACGTAGTGTGGGCAGTCATATTCGCGGACCACGGATATGGGCACACTGCTCCGGCTGGCCGCAAACGCCCGGACGAGATCGCCGCCGATGGCCGAACCGCCCATGCCCATGACAACCACGTTTCGCACGTCGCCGTAGGCGGCCGGCAGTTGCTGCTCTTGCACCAACCGCCAGGCCTCGAGGCATTGGTCGGGCAGAGCGGCGATATGCCCGGCCATATCCTGGGGGTCCACAGTCGCGAGGTCAAGATGGTCCAGGTTCATTCACTGCCTCCAAAGATAACGTCTGTACTAACCGAGGTTTGGGTGTGCCGATCAGTGTGACTCGCCAGCCGGCCAGGCCATCAGCCGGTCGGCGATATCGCGCACGGCCTCTTGCAGGGCTGGGACGGTGTGAAATGGTGAGGCACCAGTGATGTCGGCCTCTATGATCTCCTGAGAGAACGGAATAACGCCTAGGAGCGGCAGATCACCAAGGTGCTCGCGCAGGAAACTCTCATCACTGGAGCCGCGAGCCTTGTTGCCTACGGCGAATACCGAGCGCACGCCGATATCACGCGCCAGCTTCACGACCGACCTTGCTGTCTGCAGGCTGCGCAGACCTGGCTCCACGACCACGATAAAAGCATCCACAGCGCTTGCTGTAGCCCGTCCCAGGTGCTCGACGCCCGCTTCCATATCGAGCACGATCACCTCGCTCCGGCGCAAGGTAAGGTGTGTGACCAGAGCCCGCAGTAGGGCGCTCTCAGGGCAGACGCAGCCGCTGCCGCCGGCGCTGATCGTCCCCATGAGGAGGAGATGGACCCCCTGGTACTCAACCGAAAATCGCTCCGGGATGTCATCCACGCGGGGATTCAGCTTGAAGAAGGTTGCGCCTGAGCCCGGCCTCGCGCCAGTGCGCTCCTCGATCAGGTCGTCCATCTCGGAGATGGGTCGCGCTTGAGCAGCCAAGTCTGGCGGCATGCCGAGCGCGGCAGCCAGGTTCCCATCCGGATCGGCGTCAATCGCATAGACGTGCTGTCCTCGCTCTGCGAAAACGTAAGCGAGGCTGGCCGCCAGAGTGCTCTTGCCGACGCCGCCCTTGCCACTGATAGCGATTTTCTGCATCTGCAGTTCACCCCCTTGAATGGTAGCAGCCCAAGGGCGCTCTGTCCACGTTCTTTCACCCACCCAGCGCGCTGACTTGCCGCGGCAGAGGCAGCGATACGGAGGTAGTCCACTGGACGCCTGTCCCTTCGTAGGCGATAAGCTCCAGGCCATCGGGTGTGAGCGACGCTGGCAGGCGGAACGTGAATGAATCCTGCCAGGCCTGGCCGGCTCGCCATGATGCTGTCGGCACCAGGCCCCAGAGAGGGGCGTGGTCGTCCTGCACTAGCTTCTGCGAGAGGTACAGCCGCTGTCCACCGACGGTGGGACGAGCAGAGACGATGAAATCGGTGGCGGGTGCCTTCAGCACGTCCCAGCGCAGAAGGACCACGAGTTGATCGCCGCCACAGGCGGCAGGCTGCGCACGTCGCTGCACATCAAGAATGGCGACGGCAAGCGGCCCAAGTGTGGCTTGGGGCTGCAAGCTAGGCCCAAGGTCAAGATCCCGGTCGAGCAGCACCTGGCCAACCGCCTGCGGCCTGGGGAGCAAAGCGGTTGTGTCAAGTAGAAACACAGCCTCTCTGCTAACCAGGTCGGCACCTGCCGCCTGCCGGCCAGGGGCTACAGCGACTGGCCCACGAGCATAGCCATACATCGTCTGGATGTACTGCAGCGAGTAAGCCTCATCGGTTGTCGTCACGATTCTGCCGGTTGTGATGCTCTGCGTCTCAAGGTCCTGCGCCACCGGTAAACCGGGGCAGAGAGCATCGGCATTGGGGCGGTCGCGCAGGTCAGCTCGGGGCCAGTTGGCCGCTAAGCGCTCCCCAGCGGCGATGACCAGTAGGGCTGAGAGAACCGCCGCTGCCTCTCGACGATGACGCGCCCGCGACGAAAAAGAGTGCGCCAGTTTCGCGGCACCTAGCACGATGATCGCATAAGCCGGCATAACGACCTGGAACCAGTTGCCGTTCCGGTCCACGTAGGAGAACAACAGGTAGGCGACGAGTGTCCCATAGGCGAGCCCGGCCTGGTGGCGCTCGAGTTGAGCGAGGCCGGCCAGACCGGCAATGAGTATCGGCCAGGTCAGTTCATCGGGCACGAGCTTGAGGTAGGCGAAGTTGATCGGCAGCACCTGTGTGGTCATCTCGTGCCGGCCTTGCCGGGTGCTGATGAAGTCAAGGAACCAGGACAGTGTGGAATGCCATTGTCCCTGGCCGCGCCACTCGGGGTGCTGGGCGCCGCGGACATACACGTACGTGTAGCTGAGAAGCGGCAGCAGTGCCAAACCGGTGAGGCGCAGCAGCAGGCCACGGCGCTTCAGCAAAGCGGGGTATTGGCTGAGTACAAACCAAAGCAGCGCCGGCCCGATCAGCAAGACGGTGACCAGGTTGGCAAGGCAGGTGCCGCCCACGAAAGCCAGCCAGCCAAGAAGGCGCTCGTCGCGATTCCTCTGCCAAGCCAGAGCCAGGAGCAGCAAGAGAAGCGTCTGGAAGACGGCTGAGGTGTACTGCTCCACCGAGACGGAGTAGTACCAGAAGAAATAGGTGCAAGCATAGAACAGGGACGTCGCTGCCGCGATGGCCCAACTGCCATTGGTCAAGCGAAGGGCCAGGACGTACAGGAGTGCCAGCGCGGCCAGCCCCCATAGCGTGGAATACGAGGACAGAAGCGCGGTGGGCGGAGCCAGGTGGCCAAGGAGGAGGCGGGCACCATGGAACCACAGCCAGCCACCCATCGTGTACAAGGGATAGCCAGGAGCGTTGCTCGGGCGCCCTTCCACCTGAGCGTACTGGTGCGTGATCGGGTCGCCGCCTTTCAGTTCCGAAAGGCGAAGCGAGTTCTCGAGCGTGCGCAGGTAAAGTGCTGACGCAAGCAAGAGCACGATAGCGCCAGCGGCCACAGCGGGGCTCGGCCGCCTGAGGGCGAGGCTTGGCCTAGTGGCCGGCATCATCCGCTAGGCCCTTCGCCAGACCTCGCTGCGGTTCGCTGTCATCCGGCCGCATGTACAGGTAATGCCGGTCAGCAGTGTGCGTCGACCAGTAGGTATGTTGCCCAAGGCGGTCCAGGGCGAGGATGTTCATCCCGATCGGCACCGGCGAACTGAGGCGAGCCAGTTCGCGCATGGCTGACTCGACACAGTCGTCGAGTTGCCGCCCTCCGGCCAGGCCGGCGACGACCGAGTACGCCGTGCACAGGCGCATGGACGCCTCGCCAAGGCCTGTGCAGGCACAGGCGCCGTAACGGTCATCGGCATAGCCACCGGCGCCGATAATGGGCGAGTCGCCGACACGCCCGGGGTACTTGAAAGCCCAGCCGCTCGTCGTGACCCCGCAGCAGATATGGCCTTCGCGATCAATGGCGATGGCATTGGAGGTGCCGTGGGAGCGATAGCCCAGCACGCGCCAGAGGGCATCGGACAGGCTGACCGAACCATCGTCCCCGGCCAATGATTCAGTCAAAGAAGCGGCGCTGAGGCGCTCCCTGTACTTCGCCGCGGCGCTGTCAGTGAGCAAGTCCCCCGCCTCGGCTCCGATCTCGGCCGCGAAGCGGGCGGCGCCGGATCCGACCAGAAGCACGTGCGGCAGCATCTCCATGACCTTGCGCGCTACTGAGATGGGGTGCAGGTAGCCCTTGAGGGCTGCTACGGCGCCGGCGCGCAGCGAACTGCCATCCATAATGCTGGCGTCCAGTTCGACCTCGCCTAACAGGTTGGGCAGGCCACCGTAGCCGACACTGTCTTCCAGGGGGTCGCTTTCGACTGCCCGCAATGTGATCTCGACGGCATCCATGGCGGAGCCGCCCCGGCGCAGCGCCGCCATGCCATCCACGATGCCAGGCGCAGTATTGGCAGTACCGATCAGGATCATGCCAGACCTCTCAGGAACTGGATTGAGGCAACAACAGCCAACCATACTAGAACCTGCCGTCGGCCAGTCAAATCCGGGCGGATGGCGCGCGGTCGCCAACGGCTTGCGTCAGCGCGGGACGGAGTTATAATGTTACCGGGTTCGCGGGTGTAGCGCAGTGGTAGCGCATCTGCTTCCCAAGCAGAGAGTCGAGGGTTCGAATCCCTTCACCCGCTCCTGAAATCGAGGGGGCAGCCGCTTGCGGTTGCCCCCTCGGCGTATTCCCCGGGGGGAGCGACGGTGGGCGGTGTGTATCTGAGTTCGCTTGGTTGTCGCCTGAACCAGGCCGAGATGACGGCTCTTGCTCGGTCTCTGTCGGCGGGCGGCTATGGCCTGAGCGGCAGCGCGGAAGAGGCCGACGTGATCATCCTCAACACCTGCGCTGTCACGGCAGAGGCGGAACGGAAGACGCGCCAGTACCTTCGGCGTTACCGCCGCATCAACCCAGGTGCGTTTCTGGTTGTCACCGGCTGCTATGCACAGATGGAACCGGCGCTGGTAGAACGGGGCTTGGCCGACCTTGCCCTTGGCAATCAGGGCAAGGGACAGCTGATCGAGGCCCCAGGTCGCTTTCTGCCTGGCACTCCGGTTGCGGCCGCTGCCACTCCCATGGAGGGGCGTGTGAGGGCACTCGTGCGCATCCAGGAGGGATGCGACAACCGCTGCACATATTGTCTGGTCTGGAAACTGCGCGGGCCACAGAGGAGCCGCCCGGCCGACGAGGTGATCGCCGAAGTGAGGCGCCTGGTCGAGCAGGGAACCGTGGAGATAACTCTCACGGGCGTCCATATCGGCGCCTACGGCCATGACGCGAGCGGTCGCACAGGACCGAGCCTGTGGGAACTTGTCTCTCGCATCTTGAGGGAGACCAACCTGGCGCGCCTTCGTCTATCCTCGATCGAGCCCTGGGACATGCAGTCAGCCGACTTGTCTCTCTGGCAGGATGAACGCCTGTGCCAACATCTCCACATCCCGCTGCAGAGCGGATGCGACGCCGTCCTGGCGCGGATGGGCAGGCGGTACGACACTGGCCAGTACGCTCGCATCCTGGAGAGGATTCGCGGTGCGGTTCCCCGGATGGCCGTCACGACCGATGTCATCGCCGGCTTCCCGGGCGAGACAGGCGAGCAATTCGAGGTAGGGCTGGAGTTTGTACGCTCCTGTGGATTCGCGCGCATGCATGTCTTCCCGTACTCCGAGCGGCCCGGCACCCCTGCCGCCGTCCTGCCCGATCAGGTGCCGATGAAAGAGCGACGGCTGAGGGCTGAGCGGTTACGCGAGGCTGCTCGGTGCAGCGAGCGAGAATACGCAAGCACGTTCATCGGCGAAACACTGCCCGTACTCTGGGAGAAGAGACAGGGCGGGGTATGGGCCGGCGTCACGTCCAACTACCTGAAAGTCCGCTGCCGATGCGATGACAAGTTGGCCAACCGGGTCTTGCCGGCTCAGATCGAGGCATGGGAGGGTTCGGCGCTCACAGGATCCCTCGTGGTGACCTCTGCCGCGTCGCTGGCATCGCGTTTGCATGCCGATAATTCTCACTAGGTTCCTGCGGATGCGCCTGTGCTGTACGCGCGTCAAGCGTCCAGGCGCTGTCTGAGTTGACTCGGGCTCAAGCTGCAGGCCAGATTTGACGATAAGCAATTGTCTCTCAGATTGGGGCCGAGTAGCGGCTGCAGTTAGCGGTTGCGCAGCGCCTGGCCAGTGACAGGAGGGGCGTTTGTTCCACCGGGGAGGTGACGGGCTCTACACCGCCGGTATCATCATTGTCGTGGTGCTGACAGTGCTGGTTGTCGGCTACTACGCATCAATTCTCATTGCACCGAACAACCCGCTGAACCCGTTCCCTCCGGCCGCGCCGGCGAGGGCGGCCGGTCTGGCCCTGGCGGCTACGCCCACACTTCCTCCCACCTGGACGCCGACTGCGAGCGCTTCGCCCACCCCAACGCTCACGCCCACGCCGCACCCGACCGACACCAGCACGCCGACAGCTGCTCCCACGCCAACGCGCACAAGCACACCCACTCCAACGGCGACGGCAACCCAGCAGCCCACGGCCACACCTCCTCCTACACCGACGCCGCTGCCGCCCGACTACCGGGTGAAGGAGATGATGGCAGGCTCGGACTGCACGTGGACGGGCATCTTCGGCATCGTCTGGAGCGCCACCGACCAGCCTCTGGAGGGGGTGCAGGTGCACCTATGGAGCGCCCAGGGTCTGGACTTTGTTTCGGCGCCCACCGATGTTGACGGAAACTACAGCATCAAAGTGTCAGACAAGCCGGTGGCGGCGCGCTGGTTTGCTCAAGTGCTCGAGAACGGCGTACCCAGGACGCCGACCATCGTCTTTGAGACCAGCAAAGGCTGCCAGAACGGACTGCAGAAGTTCGAGATCCAGTGGCAGAGGGCACAGTAGATGGCTGGCTCGGCGAGGATTCTAAGGCTAGCGGGTTGGATGGCCGCTGCCGTTTTCGTGGCCGTGGGATTGGCTACGCTACGCGCAGGCGTATCAGCGGCTGAGGAGCCGACGCCACGGCCAACGCCAACTCTGGCGCCGACCTGGACGGCGACGGCGACCATGACAGAGACGCCGACCATAACGATGACGCCCACTGAGACGGGCACGCCCACGCTCACCCCAACGGTGACGCCCACTCCCACAAGCACAAGCAGCCCCACGCCGACGGTCACACCTACCGGGACGCCCACTCTGCGCCCTGTGACGCCGATCGCGACCGTGCTGCCAGGGCAGGCTGCCCCTCCCCAGGTCTCTTTGAGCGGAACACCTGAGATACTGCCCGTGAGTGGCGCAGAGGGCGTGCCCCTGAGCGCCGGGTCGAACCTTGCGCCTGTTGTGGTGTTGGTGGTGGTTTTCGGGCTAGCGGTTGTCCTGTTGAGAGGGCGAGGAGCGCAACCGTCGTGATGGGCAAGGCCGATGTCGGTTCCAGGAGACGGCACGAGCTCCGGGCCAGAAAGCAGCGCATCCTGGCGGGTTCGCGCCGGCCAGGGCCGAGCAGGCGGGAGTTGAGCAGCGCTTCTGCCAACTGCTCTGGCCGGGGGATGGCGGCAGTGGGGTGCGAATGAAGGCACGCAAGGTCTCAGGTGTGGTTGCCTTT
>DAOTVV010000224.1:0-4423 GCA_034436255.1 Anaerolineae bacterium | reverse complement strand
GCCAGGCGCGTCCTGCGGGACCGTAACGGCCCGCTGCGTGTTGAAGATGACGATCGGCAAGCGTGTCGCCTTCAGAGCCGGTAGCGCAATCAGGCTTGGGGCATAGGTCAATAGGACCACAATTATCACGTCCAGGTCCGCAGCCTCGAAGCGTTGAACCGCCGCCTCTACCGCATCGCGTGTGTTGCAGATGCCAGGGAAATCCACATCGGCAAACGGCGCCATCGTCGCCGCCAACTCCCCTGCGAAAGCCTCGGCATACGGCCGAAGCTCAGGAAACGAGGCGTCGTAAGCCTGAAGCATGAGCCCCAGGAAACCTACCCTAGCCTTTCCATGCCCGTCCGTGTCCATCCCTACCAGCCTCCAGTCTCAGCTGTCTTTCCTAGCGTGTGGCTGCATCCAGTTCTACTCGGCCGCTCGGGCCAGCCCCTTGCCGGGCAAGCCCGGGCCAGGCCCACTATAGGCAGCTACAGAGCTCGGGTCTCCACCCATCGTCCCTCGCGGGCCGAAAGCTGCAGAGCGCTGACGACGCGCTGTGCCTCCAACCCGTCTTGGAAAGAAGGCGAGCCTTCATTCATATGCCCCTGCTCGATGTTCCTCAGGAAATCGAACGCGCTCGCGATGTGAAAGCGCCACCATCCTTGGGTGAACTTGGGACCGGGAAGCGCCCCGTGCTCCGCATATCGTCCCAAGCACGCCACGCGCGTCCAGCCACGACTGCCTCCCAGTGGCGCGTCAGGTTGGCGTGCATCGTAGACCTCCAGGAAATCCGGCTGCATGAGGTCGAAAGCCAGGGCACCATCCTGCCCGCGCAGTTCCAGCCGGAGGTCATCTTCGGCGCCGGTGGCCAGGCGCGAAAACTCAAGCGTGCCTATCGCGCCGTTGTCCAGTTCCGCCTGTGCCAGGAGCAGATCATCAACGTCAACCGGGACAAGCGGCCCTCCCGGGCCGGCTGGCCGTCGCCCTATCATCGTCCGTTCCGTGGCGCACACAGCGCGGAACTCGCCAACCAGGTAGCGGAGGAGGTCAATTACGTGCACCCCGAGATCCATCACGGCGCCCCCACCGCTGCGCGCGTACTGCAGACGCCAACTCATCGGCCGCATCGGGTCGGTGTAGCCGGCGTGTAAGTAAACCGCGCGGAAACTGAACGGCCTGCCCAGGAACCCATCCCGCACCAGTTGCCGGGCCCTCTGAATCGCCGGGACGAAGCGATACTGAAAGGTCATCTGGTAGATGCCACGACTGGCTGCGGCGAGGGCAGCAATCTCCCGTGCCTGCTCCAGGTCGAGGGCCAGTGGCTTGTCGCAGTACACGTGCTTGCCGGCCGCCATCGCCGCGAGTAAGACTTCCCGGTGAGCATCGTTGGGAGTGCAGCAGCTGATCGCCTGAATATCCTCTCGGGCAAGCAATTCCGAGAGGCTTGTGGTGGCCACAGGATAGCCTCCCTCTTGCCTTGCCCGTTCCGCACTGGCAGCCGTTGCCGTCACAACGCCGACCAATCTCGGATGGGGAGCGCCCGGATACATCCAGGGCACGGCCGAGAAGGACGCTGCATGTATGCGCCCAATGAAACCATAACCCACTAAGCCAATCCCGATTCTCGACACCATGACTCCTTGATCGCGCCGGCTGCACCCGTCCCGCCGAACTTGGCGCGAGCACCTGGCCAACCCGAGGATAACTCCACTCCGCGCCGCCCACGCCTCTTACGGCGAGAGTATGCCGGCCAGCGCGGCACCTGTCAACGCCGACCCAAGGCCGTGAGCAGGACCAGGTTCGACTGTTGCACCATCATAGACACCACGCAGGTCCAACGCGGCTGGCCAGCAAGGCAGCAATCGGCGATACTAGGCACTGTGGAATTCGCAGGCGCGTCGCTAAGCAGTAGCGGATTGCACCGAAACAGACGCCCGCGAGGAGTGGGGGGTTCATGGCGGCGACCAAGATCGTCATCATCGGTGCCGGCGGTGCCGGCATCGCTCTCGACACTCTGTGTGACTTGACCGCGCATCGTGGGGTGCTCGCTGGCTCAACCATCGGCCTGGTGGACGTAGACGGCGGGCGCCTGGAGCAGGCTCAGCGCCTCGGTGAGCGCCTCAGCCAGGCAAGTGGAGCCGGCTTCCGGTTCGTGGCCAGCACCGACCGGCGCCAGGTTCTGCCTGGGGCAAGTTTCGTGATCATCGCCATCGAGGTGAACCGCCTAGCTCTATGGCAGCTAGATTGGGAGATACCGCGGCGCCATGGCGTGCGGCACATCATGGGCGAGAACGGCGGCCCAGGCGGTCTCAGCCATGCGCTGCGCACCATCCCCATCGTGCTCGATATCTGCCGCGACATTGAGGCCCTGTGCCCGGACGCGTTGCTGATGGTCTTCACTAACCCATTGTCGCGGGTCTGCCTGGCCATCTCGCGCTACACGAAACTCCGTTGCGTCGGCCTCTGCCATCAGGTGGGCGCCGGCATCGCCAACATCGCGCGCGTGCTCGATATGGCGCCTGAGGATCTGGATCTCACAGCGGCAGGTATCAATCACTTCACCTGGGCGCTCAGCATCCGCCGCCTGGCGGACGGCCAGGATCTCTATCCTCAGTTCCGAGAAAGGCTCAGCGCCTGGCCGGCCTCTTTCGAGCCACTCTCGCGCAGGCTGCTCTCCACCTTCGGGCTCTACCCGGCCACTGGGGATGATCACTTGGGGGAGGATGTCGGCTTCGCCTGGGAAACAGACGAACTGGCTGCCCATACGGACCGACCCGATCTGCCGGCCACGTTTCTCGGGCAGAAGGGCACACGCGAGCAGGCTGCCCTGGTCATCCAGGAAGCCCTGCACGACGATGATGTGCTGGCCGATCTTCTGGACCACCGCTCCGGTGAGCGCATCGTGCCCACAATCTGCGCCGTTCTCGAGAACATGCACCAGTATGAGATCGCCGTGAACACGGTAAACAACGGCTGCATCGCCAACCTGCCGGACTGGGCTGTGGTCGAGGCACCGGCCCTTGTCTCTGCGGAAGGCGTGAAGCCTGTCGTAGTCGGCTCACTGCCAGAGGGTTGCGCCGCATTGCTGGCGCAGCGCATCGCCATTCATAGCCTCACCGTGGAAGCCGCGGTTCACGGCGACCGCCAGGCGGCCCTGCAGGCTCTCTTGCTAGACCCCGTTGTCCCCGGCTATGAGGCAGCAGTGGCCACCCTTGACGACCTCCTTCAGGCCCATGCCGCCCACTTGCCCCAGTTCCGCTCGCACAATCGGGACTGATATTGTCTTTCGTGTACCGCCAGGTGAGAGCACAGGCCTGGCGGCGCGCCGAGCGCCTGGCAGTGAGCTCAGGCGCGCCCTGCCGGCTCCGTCTGGCAGGGCCGCTCACCCATCTGCCTCGGTGACAGTATCCTCCTCGCGGGTTTCTTGTTTCACCAGCTCGACACGGCTCCCTGATGCAGCACCGCTCACCATGGCATCACGCGCCGCTCCGGATAATTCTTCTGGCAGGGCACCCTGACGGGCGCCGGACTGCTGCCTGGTCTCACTGAGAGACCGTGGCTTAGCTCAGATACTGACGCGACATCCAACTGCAAACTGGGCCTTGACAACCCTCTGCGCTCATTCTATCATTGATTCGTTCCGGCGCACCGGCTTACTTTGCTGTGTGAATAATGCCAGTTCCATCGCTGTCTGCCGGAGTTGCAAGGCTAGCGCGCTCTCCTTGGGAATATGGCCTGGGCCAGTGAGCCCAATGATTCGAGAGGAGGTCACCTATGGATCGTCGGCTCAGCAGACGCAATGTCCTTCGCGGCATCATGCTTCTCGGCAGCGGCGCTGTCTTGGCCGCCTGCGGCGGCGCTGCCCCCACTGCAACTTCGGCACCAGCGGCGGCGGCCACATCAGCCCCCGCAGCGGCGACGGCGACGCCGGTTCCCGCCGAGGCAACGGCCACGACGGCGCCAGCAGCGGCGACCGCTGCGCCAGCCGCTGCCACTCCAACAGCAGCCGCGGCAGCCACATCAGCACCAGCGGCAGTGGACACTGGTGGAGCGAAGAGCATCGAAGTCTGGAACGCCAACTGGGGCGAGGAGTACAACGCCCCCATGAAACTCATCGGCGATCAGTTCACGCAGGACACCGGGGTCACCGTCAACTGGACGTTCAACGACAACTGGCAGGAGAAACTGCTCACTGCCATCGCCGGCGGCGTCCCACCCGACGCCACCTACACCAACTGGGTCGGGCTGCCTACGCTGGCCTTCCAGGATTCTCTCTTGCCTCTCGATGACTACATGGCGTCGAGTGGAATCAAGGACTCCGACTTCATCAAGGCCATGATTGACGCCTGCAAGTGGCAGGGAAAGACTTACGGCATGCCCGGCGGCGCGGACTTCCTGGTCCTCTTCTACAGCAAGGACGTTTACACGGCGGCTGGCCTGGATC
>DAOTVV010000223.1:0-12670 GCA_034436255.1 Anaerolineae bacterium | reverse complement strand
CTAAGGCATTTCCGCGTCGGCAGGCCGCCCTGGAACCGGCTTCACGCACCAGCGGCAACCAGGGCCTGGACAGACGACACGAGGTCCAGCAGACCCGGTGGCAAGCCCTTCTGGCGGTCCTCAAAGGTTACAGTGTTGCTGCCAGTGGCCAAACTGATGCTCAAAATGTAAGTGAAGCAGTCTCGGCACTGGCTCAAGATGGGAGAGCGAAGGCTGAGCGTGAGGAACGCCGAACGCTGCGCCTGCTCGAGCACGGCCTGCACCGCCTCCGGCGCCACATGCCTCTCGCGGCCGGCGGCATCCAGGATGCGCCCGTCGGTAAACACCTGCCAGGACTCGCTGACACCCGCCAGGCCGCCGCTGCGGCTGAAGCGAATGACGGGCGCCGCCTGAACCGGCTCTGTTGGGCTGGCCATAGCGACCGGAATGCTGCCTCGCCTGCTCGCGCCGCAGTTCGCCAGGAGAATGCAGCCAGCCAGCAGCCCGGCGATTAAGAATGCGTGTCGCCTTAGGGCGAGCATAGCTAACCTCCTCGGCCGCAAAGGCCAGACCTGGCAGGATAGCCCCTTATGCCTGCCCTTCGAGACACCCTGGAGCATGAAAGGCAGCCGGGACAGCCTTGCCTCCTGCGCATCTCCTAGCACACGAACAGGACGATGGGGGCAAGCTCCTGCAGCACACCACCCGGACCGGCGCCCCTGGAGAAGGACACAACTACATCGCCTTCAGCACGTAGTCCAATGACACCAATTCGACCCCGGGTTGGCCGGCGAGTTCGCGCATCAGGGACATCTCTCCACCCGGGGGCACGCGAAGCTGGATGAGGCCGGGCGCGACCTGGTCCGCCACGGCATCGGCTGCCAAGCCGGACTGGGCAAGGCTGGGCCAGCTAACCCTGTCACTGATCCGAAGCACGACGACGCCAGGGCGATAGCTACCTTCGCGAGGCAGGGCTTGCGGCAGGAGGGCCGGCCCGGCGGACATGGGCCACGCCTGTGGTCCACTGAGGCTTGTGGTGGCGCCCATGGCACCACCGATCGCCCGGCCTGCGTCAATCAGTCCATTGCCATAAGCCGGGTCCCACCCAGGCGCGCCCATATCCCTGGCCGTGGCCGTGATCAGGTTGGTGACACCGCTCTGGCTCAGCCGGGGGTTGGCAGCAAGCAGTAGCGCCGCCAGGCCGGCGACGTGCGGCGCCGCCATGGACGTCCCGGACATCAGCCCGTAGTCCGAGTAGCCAGGCCGGCGCAGCACTGTGCTCAGGACGCTCACGCCGGGCGCCGTCACGTCCACAAATGCCGCCTGATTGGAGAACCAGGCCACAGCATCGTTGCTATCGGTGGCGCCCACGCCTAGCACCCCAGGGTAGGCCGCAGGGTAGCAGGGGCCGCCCATGGTGATGTCGCTACCGGCATAGACGTTGCCAGCAGCCGCAACGACCACCACGCCCTTGGCCAGGGCATAACTGACGGCATCTTGCAGCAACGGGTCGGGATAGGGCGTGCCGAAGCTTAGGTTGATGACCTTGGCACCCTGGTCCACCGCCCAACGGATGCCCAGCCAGGCGGTGACCGAATCGCCAGAGCCGTCAGAGCCCAGGATCTTCACGGGCATAAGCCGTGCTCGCCAGTTGATGCCACTCACGCCGATGGCGTTGTTGCCCACCGCGCCGATGATGCCGGCCACGTGAGTGCCATGGCCGTTATCGTCCTGGGCCGCTGGATTGCTGCTGACGAAGTCATAGCCCGGCACGAGGTTGCCAACCAGGTCGGGGTGCTGCAGATCGGCGCCCGTATCGCACACGGCGACAATCGGCCCGTTCTCCCCAACGCTGTAGGCCCAGGCGGCGGGCATCCGGGCATCTGTCAGGTTCCACTGTTGCGCGAAAGCGGGATCGTTCGGCAAACGCGCTCCCGCCCAATTGCGCCGCACCAGAGGCAGGAATCGCCGGATCGGGGTTGGTGTCGGCGTCGGCGTGGAAGTGGGCAAGGCGGTAGGTGGTGGCGAGGCGGTGGCCTCCGGAGTCTGAGGCGTCGTTGTAACCGTCGGCGCAGGGCCGGTCGTGAAGAAAGCGATGTCGTCAATGAACCAGCCGTAGCCACCGCCGCCGTAGTCCGTGGCGATCACGAAGCGGAACCGCACCTGGCTGCCAGCCAGGCGGCTGAGGTTCAGCCGGCTCGAGGTGTAGCCATAACTCGTGCCGACGAACGCTTGCCGCCCGCCCAACGGGTTGGCCGTGTCTGCCCCCCAATAGGGGTGATACAGGGTACCGCCATAGCCGTTTGCGTCAAACAGGCCACCGGCATCGTGCCAGGTGCGGCCGTGGTCAGTGCTGTACTCGACAACTCCGCCATCGCAGAAGTAGCCGCTGCTCACCTCGAAACCGTAGGCCTGGTTGAAACGAAGGTACGATGGCTGGCCGGCCGGCAAGGCTACGTCACGGGTCATGGCGATGTCGTAGACGGCGACGCCGGTTTGGTCGTAGCCCCAGAAATTGTAGCTGCCGCTGGTGGCATATGTCGGGTCCCAACCCGGGTAAGGGTTGGGATTCTGGGGGTAATACCACTCATCAGAGGCGCCCTGAAGCAAATGTGTGGCCCAGTTGCCGGAGGCTGGATTCTCCAAATCGTCGTGAAACAGATCGCTGCATGTGGCCCCCGCCGGGCATGCCTCTGCCTCCGGCACCGCGCACAAAGCCGGCAAGTTATCCATTTCCGTCGCCTCGACGGCCTTGGCAACCTCGCCACAGTCGGCCCCGGTGGTCACCCCACCTGCCTCAAGGTTCAGACAGGCCTGAGGCAGCAGGTCGTGGACATCGGCATAATCGCTGGCCGAGGTCAGCAGATGCGTCTCGAGTTCATAGAAGATGCGCGCCGTCTTGTCCAGGCCAAGGCCACTGATCGCGTACCCATTGAACGCCCCACCGTCGGAGATGAGGTACGCCGCCTTGTTCAGCACGCCCGAGTTGACATGCACGCCGCCATTGTCCGTGAACAGGAGGTCACAGCTGTAGTAAGGGCTGCTCATCCTGTCCGGCTGGGAGTACTGAGGGGGATTAGACATGTTGCGTATCGCCCCGCCGGGCAGGTCCTCGCCGATCAGCCACTTGTCCCCAGGGTAGTTGACACCGTATTCCTGGTCGAACAGTTCGCCGAAGATATCGGATATGGCCTCGTTGATCGCCCCGGACTGGTAGTAGTAGAACAACCTGGAGGTATACTGGGTGACGGCATGGGTCATCTCGTGGCCGACAACGTCGTCCGCCACCATGCCCTCGCCATACACCATCTGGGAGCCGTCCCAGAAGGCGTTATCGTAAGGGCAGGGTCCGCCACTTGGACAATAGCGCACGGTGCTGATGAGCGTCATGCCGTTGCCATCGAGGCTGTCCCGCCCGAAACGGTTGAAGTAGAAGTCATAGACGAGCCCGGCGTACTCGTGCGCGCGATCAGCATCCGCCGGGGTGCCCACCGGCCCCTGGCCTTCCGAACGCACCAGCGTGCCGGGTAAGCTGGCGCTCGAGTGAGCGTCGTAGATCTGGCGGTCCTTTCCGGTTGGAAGCTGGTTGAAGTGCAGGGCGATGTTGCCCAGGTGTGCATCAACCAGCACCAGTTCGCGCAGCCACGCTACCTCGGCCGAGGTGACCTCCATGTGCCAGACGAGCCGAGTCTGGGCCGGGCCGGGCCCTAAGAGGGCCGGGCAATAGTAGGCGAGTTCGGGCTCGGAGCTGCTCAGGCTGTCGAGCGCCAGGCCATGCGCCTTGCCCACCGCCTCCAGAGCTCGCTGGCCGGCGAGAGCGGCGCTGATTGTTGCACTGGGCGACTCCGGGCCGCTCGGCGCCAGCTCTCCATTTGCGGCCACCACCGTTCCGCCGACCACCTGAAGCCTCAGTTCGCCACCGATCACGGGCAGGCCGGCGATGCGCTGTTCGTAGCTCAGCACCGATCTTGACGGACCTGGGCTCTCCTTGCCGGTGAGAACAAGGGCTGAAGCCGATCCGTCGGCGCCAAAGAGCGGGCCGTAGGCAGCCAGGAAATCAGCGCCAGCCGCTTCAGGCGATAGGCTTTGGCTTGCGTTCCGGCTGGCAGCGTGCATCACAGCCCGCTGGTCAAGGCCAAAGAAGCGGGCGTACCCTGTGCCACGGTGATAGTCCAGGTGGCTACCGGGGTTGGCCGTCAACAGCTGAGAGGCAAGAGCAGCGAGGCTCACGCCAGCGCCACGACCAACCGGACCCTGACCGATGGCAGCACCAGCGCTCGCCACAGTCATGACAAGCGCCAGCGCTATCGAAAGCCACATCCGGCGTCTGCTGATCACCAACACCTGCCCCGATCCGTTATCTTGTATCGGCAGATCCGCCGATCCACTGAAGAGCCGGCCAGCCGCGGCTGGGACCGAGCACTACACCACCGCCACGAAACGTGAAAAGGGGGCTCATCGCCCCCTCTTGACCTGATTGCGTGCGAGCTAAGCTCTTTCAGCGGATCGCGAAGACGACCTGCACGCTGGTTGTGTACTGCAACTGCCCCGGCGAGATCGGCGCTGCCCCGCCACCCATGCCGGCGACGGACTTCTCCGCCGCCATGCCGAACGTAGGCACCGGCGTCCCCGTGATGACCTCGCTGATGCTGATCACCTCGCCTAGTTCGGCGCCGGCAAGGCTCACCAGTTGCTTGGCCCGGCTGATGGCATCTGCCATCGCCAACTCACGTGCTTTTGCCTGTACCGGTGCCCAATCGCTCACGGTGAAGTTGATCGAGAAGACGCGGTTGGCGCCAGCAGCCACAGCGCTGTCGAGGACGGCACCGACCGTGTCCAGCTTGCGCACGGTAATGATGACCATGTTGGTGACGTGATAGTTCGGCACAGCGGTGGGCGTGGGCTCGGGGCCGCTGGGATTCCCCTGTTCCAGGTAGATGCTGTAGTTGCTTGTGCGGATATCCTTGCTGTCAATGCCGGCTTTGGCCAGCGCCGCCATCACGTTGTTCATAGCGGTCGTGTTGGCGCTGGTCGCGTCGGTGAGGTTGGGGGCAATGCTTTCCACGCCCAATTCGACCGTTGCGATCTCTGGGGTGGCGTCCACAGTGCCCTGGCCTACGACCATGACGTAGCGGCCCGGCTGACCTGTGCCGCTCGGCGGCGTGGGCAGCGCGCCCGGTGTGGCTGTTGCGGTGAGTTCGCTGGCGGCGAGAGTGCCAACGGGCGTCGAGGGCGTCTCAGTGACGGCCTCGCCCGTCTCTGTCTCTGTCCCGGTCGCCGTGAGTGTGCCGGTTTCGCTGGCAGACGGCGTCTGCGAACCACCCAAAGCCTCAAGCGCTGCCACCGTAGCGGCGTCGGAGGTCATCATGGCGTCAACCGCTGTCTGCTCCGCCGTCATTGTCAGGTCAGGCGTCGCTGCGACCGTGGCCGGTGTCGCCGTGGACGATTGCGCTGCTGCGGCGCCACTCACGATGGCCGCCGTGACAGCGATGGCGAGAAACACAACCAGGCTAACGATGAACGAGACTTCCCTTTTCATCACCACCTCCACCAGATGAGACAGGCTACCACGGTCCAAACGCTCGTGAAGCAGCCATTGTCCATGCATTGCTACCTGGAACAGCGTAAACCCAGGTGACTGATATTAGACGGCCACCAGGGCGCAATGTCAAGCCGGACTGGCGCGGTGTCAGCGACACAAAGAGGCCCCATCCCCGATGGGACAGGGCCTGGACAACATAACCCGGTTGTGGAACAGGGGTCAGTGGGCGATCAGGACCACGAGCATGAGGATTATCCAGAAGATGACCAGGAACGGGATGATCGTCTCCCAGACTTTCGCCGCGCCACGGGCCGGTTCGTTCTCCGCTGGGGAAGCAAAGAACGGCAGCCGCTTAGCCAACACCAGGCCGTCCACCCCGAAGTGGCCGGCGTAAACGCCCAGCAGGATGATGGAGAACAGCAGGGGCAGAACGTAAGGGTTGGTGCTCACCGTCCCGGCATAGAAATAGGACATCGCCATCACGAGACCCATCAGGGCGCTGAAACGAGTGAAGATACCGAGGAATAGTGCTATGCCGACGAGAAACTCGCCGAAAGAGACGAGGTAGGAGAACACAACCGCATTGGGCAGAAACACGCTGCTGATCAGGGAAGCATACCACTGGGCCACGGCAGGGTGCGCGCCCGTAGCCAGTTTCAAGGCGCCCTGGAGGAAGCCGGCTACAGCCGTACCGGCCTTGGGGCCAACCCATACCGCTGAGCCAGCGCCAAACAACTTCTCGCTCCCGGCGGTCAGGAATTCGTAGGCCACCAACCAGCGCGCAATCAACCAGACGGCAGAGGTGAGGGTTACGTTGCGGAAGAAGAGTCTCATTCTCGCCTCCAAAAGAATAGCGATATAGTTAGTATAATATAGTCAGGCCTTTGCTGTCCAGTCTGGCATTGGCGCCGTGCAAGCGACAAGCCTTTGCCAACGGCATTGGCCGAGCCTATAATCTGTTTTGTTCACCTAAGGTGCCTTAGCTGAGCCATAGAAAACTCAGGAGCGCGTGGCCGCGCCGATGTGCGGCCACTGCGCTTCTTTCTGTTGGTTCAGCTGGCATGCTTTCAGCTTCGGTACTAGATTGCCGCGGGAGCAGTAATGGCATGGACGAGAAGGTAAATTACCTCACCGATGAAGGGCGGGCGCGCTTGGAGCAGGAGCTCCATTACCTGCGCACGGTTCGTCGAGTCGAGATTGCCGAGAGCATAGGCGACGCCAAGCGCGAGGGCGACGTCTCAGAGAATGCCGGCTATGAGGACGCCAAGCACGAGCAGGCCTTCGTCGAGGGAAGGATCGCAGAACTCGAGACCTTGCTGCGACGTGCCGTTCGAATCGGCGGCAACTCGGGAGACACGGTCAACCTCGGCTGCCGCGTCACAATCTGCGAAAACGGCGGCGAACCTGAGACTTACCACATCGTCGGCTCGGCCGAGGCCGACCCCACGGCCGGCCGCATCTCCAACGAGTGCCCCCTTGGGCAGGCCCTGATCGGCCATCACCCTGGCGACCTGGTTTCCTTCCGCGCTCCTGGCGGCATGGTGACTGTGCGCATAGTCAGCGTCGAGTAGCCCCCGATGGACGGCATCGCGGGCGTAGATCAGACGCGGCTGGACAAGTGTAACCGCCTCCGCCAGGAGGGCATTGACCCATATCCGGCGCGCGTGACCCGCACCCACACAGCAGCACAAGCCATTGCTGCCCTGGCTGAGTTCGAGAAGGCAGGGAAAGGCGACGCCCCCGTCGTGGCAGTGGTCGGGAGGCTCCTCACCGAACGGGCCATGGGCGGTGCCACCTTCGCTCACATTGCCGACGGTTCGGGGCGCATCCAGATCTACCTGCGCCGCGACAGTATAGGCGTCGAGGCTTACGAGGCCTTCAGGCACAACCTGGATGTCGGCGATTTCCTGGCCGTGACTGGCAGGCTCTTCCGCACCCGCACCGGCGAGCCGACAGTCGAGGTGGCCTCCTTCAGCCTGATCGCCAAGTCGCTCTCGCCCTTGCCCGATAAGTTCCATGGCCTGACGGATGTGGAAGCGCGCTACCGGCAACGTTACCTCGACCTGATCGTCAACCAGGATGTCCGAGAGCTCTTTATCCAAAGGGCCCGCATCGTCTCAGCAGTGCGCGAGTACCTGGACAGCAATGGCTTCCTCGAAGTGGAAACGCCCATTCTGCAGCCGATCTACGGTGGGGCCGCCGCCAGGCCGTTCATCACCCACCACAACCAGCTGGACCAGGACCTGTATCTGCGCATCTCCTTCGAGTTGTATCTCAAGCGCCTGATCGTCGGTGGCTATGAGCGCGTCTACGAACTCGGCCGGGATTTCCGCAATGAGGGCGTCTCGCATAAACACAACCCCGAATTCACCCAGGTCGAGTTCTATGAGGCGTATGCCGACTATCGAGACATAATGCGCCGCGCTGAGGAAATGATCGCCTTCGTAGCCCAGCGCGTGCTGGGGAGCCTGCGCCTTGTCTACGGCGGCCAGGAGATTGACCTCACCCCTCCCTGGCGGCGCCGCGATCTCCTCCAGGCAATCCGCGAGGAGTCCGGCATTGATATCACCGCCTTGCCGGACACCGAGTCGCTCCACCGGGCGATAATCGCCATCGGTGGCCGGCCGGAGCCCAAGCCGACGCGCGGGAAACTGATTGACTACCTGATCGGCACTTATGTCGAGCCGAAGCTCATCCAGCCCACCTTCCTGGTGGACTACCCGATTGACATCTCGCCTCTTGCCAAGCGCAAGCCCGGCAGCACTGATGTCGTCGAGCGCTTCGAGGGCTTCGTCGCCGGCATGGAGTTGTGCAACGCCTTCACCGAACTGAACGACCCGATGGACCAGATGGACCGCTTCCTGGCGCAGGGCCGCGATTTCGAGGCTGGGGACGAGGAGGCTCAGCGCATGGACGAGGACTTCCTGAGAGCGCTGAGCTATGGGATGCCGCCGACCGGCGGCTTCGGCATGGGCATAGACCGCCTCACAATGCTGCTCACCGACCGCCCGAGCATCCGCGAGGTAATCCTCTTCCCGCATCTGCGCAGCCGCGAGTAGCCAGGCCGCACACCCGCCAGCCATAGCGATGCGCAACAGAAAGGCCGCCCCGCATGCGGGGCGGCCTCTTGCTTGCCTCTCGGGCAGAAACCGCTGAGCTAAGGCAGATAGTTGAACGGGTTCACATACTGCCCGTCCAGGGTCACCTCGAAGTGCAGGTGCGGACCGGTGGAACGGCCGGTCGAGCCTTCCCGGCCGATCAGGTCGCCCTTATTCACCGTCTGGCCGGCCTGCACGTCTATCTCGCTCAGGTGGCCATAGAGCGTCTTCAGACCGCCGCCATGGTCTATGACCACGTGGTAGCCGTAACTGTACTCCCACCAGGCCACCAGGACCACGGTGCCACTATCCGCGGCGACCACAGGAGCACCCCACGGGCCGGCGATGTCTATGCCGTTGTGACCCCAGCCGAATGTCTGTGTGATCAGCGCGACTTCGGGCCACATGAACTGCCCGGTTCCGGAATGCGCCTGGTCAGCAGGAGCCGAATAGGCCTGGTCCTCAGGCGCTACCACGGGCGCGGGTGGCTCGACGACAGCAGGCTTCGGGTCGGGCAGCACCGCGCCGGGCACGATCAGCTTGCTGCCCACGACGAGGTGAGCCGGGTCCGGAATATCATTGCCCTTGTAGGCCAGGATCGCTTCTGCTGGCACCTGGTATTTGGCCGCGATGCCCTCAAGCGTGTCGCCCTCAGCCACGGTGTGATAAGCGGCGTCTAGGGGCAATATGACGAGCGATTGCCCTGCTTTGACCATGTCCGGGTGCTTTGCCAGTTCTTCGTTAGCCCAGACCAGCGTCTTCGTGTCCAGGTGGAAGCGCTCGGCGATTGTCGAGAGTGTATCGCCGTCCTGCACCTGGTAGAGGCTCGGCTGAAGTTGGGGATAACGCGCAGCCGATGTGATGGGAACCACATCTGGCTGCAACAGCAAGGCGGAAGACATGACTGGTGCTGGTCGCCCGCCGCGCGCCGATGGCACGGCCTCGTCGGCATAGCTACGGCCGAAGCTGACTCCCTCGCCGCGGGGCAACGTCCATGCGCTTAGCCGGGCTGGCATGGTGGGCACGACCATGACTGCCGCCACGACGGCGATCACGGACACGTGGAGGCCACATCGTTGCCAGACTGGGAAAGAGAGCCTGCGCTGCGCCAAGAAGGCGCCGATGAGCGCCTGAATCCTATGCCCGGCTCTGGGCCGCTGCGGCCTGGTGGCCGTACGAGCTATCGTTGACTGCAAGCGGCCTGCCCCCCCAACACGCGGCGATCACGACTGTAGCCCACCGCCTGACGTTTCCGAAGGCGCGTGGCCAGAAAAGCCTAGTGAATCGCCGCTTCCCTTCCTACCACTGCCGCAAGTGTAATCTACGCCCGTAGAGGTGTCAAGGGGCTAGATCGCTTCCTTGTTCAGGGTCATGAGAAATTCCTTGTTGTTGGCCGTCTTGCGCAGTCGCTCCAGGACCAGTTCCGTCGCCTCGGGCCCGCCACCCAGAGCCGCCACCATCTTGCGCAGAGTCCAGATACGCGCCAGCATCTCGGGCTCGATAAGCAACTCCTCTCTTCGCGTACCGGAGCGCTCGATGTCAATCGCCGGGAACACACGGCGCTCCTGCAGTTTGCGGCTCAGCAAGAGCTCGAGGTTGCCTGTGCCCTTGAACTCCTCATAGATCACGTCGTCCATACGGCTGCCTGTGTCAACCAGGCATGTGGCGATGATCGTGAGGCTGCTGCCCTCCTCGGTGTTGCGCGCTGCTCCGAAGAAGCGCTTCGGCGGGTAGAGCGCGGAGGGGTCAAGGCCGCCGGAGAGAGTGCGGTTGGAAGGGGGCACCACCAGGTTGTAGGCACGAGCGAGGCGGGTGATGCTATCGAGAAGAATGACTACGTCCTTGCCCCCCTCCACCAGGCGCTTCGCCCTCTCCAGTGCCATCTCAGCGACTCGACAGTGGTTCTCGACCTCGTCGTCGAAGGTAGACGCCACAACCTCTGCGTCCACCGAACGGTCCATGTCCGTAACTTCCTCGGGCCGCTCACCAATCAGGCAGACCATGAGATGGACGTCCTCATAGTTGCTTGTGATAGCGTTAGCGATGTGTTTCAGGATCGTGGTCTTGCCTGCCTTGGGCGGAGAGACGATCAGGCCGCGCTGGCCGCGCCCAACTGGCGCGAACATGTTGATCATGCGCGTCGTGAGGTTCTCGTTGCCGCTCTCCAGGTCGAACAGCCGGTTCGGGAAGGTGGGCGTCATGTCCTCGAAATGAGGCCGATTACGCGCGATCTCCGGGTCTACCCCGTTCACCGCCTCAACGCGCAAGAGCCCGAAGTATTTCTCGGACTCCTTCGGTGGGCGCACCTGGCCGACCACCAGGTCTCCCGTGCGCAGCCCAAAGCGCCTAATCTGCGATTGTGAGACGTAGACGTCGTCCGGGCTTGGCAGAAGTTTCTTGGAGCGCAGGAAACCGATCCCATCCTGAACGATCTCCAGCACGCCCCCGCCGAAGGTGAATCCTTGGCGTTCGGCGTTGGCCTTGAGCAGGTCGAGGATGAGCTCGTCCTTCTTCTTGCGGCTGTAGCGCGGGATGGCGAAATCCTTCGCCATGGCCCGCAATTCGCTCAGCGTTTTAGTTTCCAGTTGCGCAATGTCCACCAGTAACCTCTCCAGTTTACCTCATCGGTAATATATGAATGAGCGAGCGCACCTCACCGGCGCCTAAGCAAGCCGCCTGCAGCACCATCTATGCATGGGAGCTCTGTTCGGAGGCAGGCCCGAAGCAAGATCGAAGCAAGATCAAGGCAAGATCGAAGCAGGACCCATGCAGGATCCAAGCAGGATCAAGGCAGCATCAGCTTACCTGACAGGACACAGCTTCGGACCTGGCAGAGCCACTCATGTGCTCAGGCTTGTGCGGCTTGCATGTGTCGGGAGCCTTGGACCACCCATAGTATGAGCAGCGCTCAGGAACGCTCTATCCGGCAGCAATAGCCTGGGGAAAGCACCGGCAAATGGGCGATGGCGCATCAAACCACGCGCGAAGCCAATCATGCACCGGTGAGGTTGCTTCTGTAGAACAGTATAAGCGCACCGATACGCGTTCGTCAATAGTCGGTTTGCGCTTTCCAGGCCACCCAGCTGATTTGACAGCCCACAGATGTCTTGTGTATATTGACCGGCGACACGTGGGGAAGTGTCGGAACTGGCAGACGAGCATGACTTAGGATCATGTGGATTATCTCCGTGAGAGTTCGAGTCTCTCCTTCCCCACTGCGAGAGATGTGCGGAAGTGGCTCAGCTGGTAGAGCATCTCCTTGCCAAGGAGAAGGTCGCGGGTTCGAATCCCGTCTTCCGCTCCAGTGCCCCAAGTAGCCGGCCGCACAGCCGGCTACTTGCTTATCTGGCCACAGTCTGTATTCCCGCATCAGGCGCGGAGCTGGAGCCGGCACCGGCCTGGCCAGGCTGCGTCCTCTTGCCGCCTACACGCACGGCACGGAAGCTGCAACTACATGCCTTGTGTTGCCCTGGAACAGCGCGAGCTTTCCCGTCCCAGCCCAGCGCTTCGCTACCAGCCAGCCTGGTGGGGGTGTGATGTGCGAGCCATCACCGCAGTAGACGTTGTCATCTGCCTCATCCTGCTTGGCGGCATGGCAGCCGGCTTCCGCAATGGTTTCCAGGTGGCTCTCATTGACCTGGCCGCCTTCTACATTGGCCTTGCCGTCGCCGCCCAGTATACCGCCCTCGCCGCGCCCCCCGTCTACCAACTTGTCGGCGTCCTGCCCATGTACGTCACCGAATCGCTGGTGTTCCTGTTGATCATGGGCGTAGTGAGTGGCTTGTTCTCAATGGTGGCCCGCTTGCTACTGACAGCGAGCCGCAAGAGCCAGCCGCCGTCGCCCCTCAGCCAGGTGCTCGGTTTCGCCCTCGGGCTCACGGCTGCCGTCGCCTCGGTAGCGGTGTTGCTGCCCCTGGTCCGGCATGCCGCTGCCGCTTCCTGGGCAACCGCTGACGCTGCCCGGGACTCACTGCTGGCGGCAATTGGCCGCTCGCCTCTCGTGCCTCTATTCGACGCGGCCACGCCTTACGTGCATGCCGCCATTTCACCC
>DAOTVV010000222.1:0-5399 GCA_034436255.1 Anaerolineae bacterium | reverse complement strand
TTGTCCAGTTCGTCCTGTACCAGCTTGGTCAACTCGTCCAGGGCGGCCTGAGGCTCTTTGGTGCCGTGCTTCACGGCGCTCTCGGCCTCGTCCATCTTGGTGAAATAGAAGTCAGTGACCGGAGTCTTGGGCGGGCCGAAGACGTTCTTGCCGGTGTAGAGATCCACGCACTTCTTGAACTTCGGATCGTCTATGAACCGGCTCTCGTTGGCCACCTTCGTCTTGGGCGGGATGTTGTGGATCGTAAAGGCGAACTCGCCCATGTTCTCGTCTTCACTGACGAACTTGATGAATCTCCACGAGGCGTCGGGATTCTTGGCGCCCTTGGGGATCGTGAACACGCTGCCGCCGAAGGTCGTGCAATCGGGCCGGCCGCCGTCAGGCGCAGGAGCGCTCATGAAATCGTAGTCAAGCCCGGGCGCATACTTGTTCACGAAGGAGATGAACCACTCGCCGACCTGGCTGATTACTTCCTTGCCGACAAAGAAGGCGTTCTGTGGGCTCATGTAATCCCCAAAGCCAGCCTGGAAGGCCTCCACCTTGGTGATGTCGAGTTTCTTTGCGTAGGTAAGCATCCACTTCAGGGCCTCGACAATCTTCGGGTCGTTCGCGGTGACCTTCTTGTTGTTCTCGTCGTAGAAGTTGCCGCCGAACACCAGCCCCCACCAGAACAAGCCGCCAGGCATGAGCCCGTAGCGCTGAATATTGCCGTTAGCGTCTATCTTGTCGAGCGCCTTCGTCTCAGCGTCCAGGTCGGTGATGGTCTTGGGCGGGGTGTCGGGGTTAAGCCCAACTTCCTTGAAAATGTCGCGGCGATAGGCGAGGACGTTGGCGTTAACCGTGATCGCCAGCCCCCAGAGATGACCGTCGTAATGCCAGGCGTCCCAGCAGTTCTTGAAATAGGCGCTGCCGTCAATCTTGTCCTTGTCGGCATAGGCCTCGAGAGGGATCAGGCCGTCACGTGCTGCCATGGATACTAGTTGCTGCAGCCATACTGCTGACACCACATCGGGCGGGTTGCCACCGGCAATTGCCGTGAGCACCTTGTCGTACTGCCCGAACACTGTAGTCATGTTGACGAAAACATCGGGGTTAGCGGCGTTGAACTTATCCACAATCTTCTGGAGGGCATCGAACTCAAAGCCGCTCCAACCGGTCCAGTAGTTGAGAAAAGCCTTGCCGCCGCTGGTCGCCCCTGCCTGTGCTGCCGTTGTGGCCGCAGGCTTAGGAGTGGCACCGCAGGCACTGAGGCTGGCCACAGCCAACCCAATGCTGCCGCCGGCGAAAGCTCGGAGTACACCGCGTCGCGAAAGGTTCTTCGGCATTTCAGTCTCCTCCAAATCGCTCTGCGCAGGAATGCGTTGCTGAACTCAGTTCCACGATCGTTGCGTTTCAGGGTCCGAAGCGGATATCGCCCTTCTGATCGGCTGCACCTCCTTTGGCATGGCTGGGCGGGGAGCCCACATGAGGGTCTTGTCAGTGACCAATTCGCTGGCCGACCTCATCCACGAACAGGCAATTATAGCGGCGTAACTCGAGACGTGTCAATAGGTTTTCCTTTTCTTGTGGGTTTCGACCTGCGTGCTTTCCGGCCGATCATGGCCACGTCCTGGAGCCCGCATTTCAGCTCGTGGCGCCGAACGATCACGCTGTCGGAGGCTCACTGGCAGCCACGGCCACCTGCCCCCTGGGCCACAGCTTGGTCCTCTTGCCGGAATTCGACCTGCTACGGCATAATTGTCAAGCAGTGGTTCCCAGGTGGCTGGCCGGACAAGTTTCCATTCACTTGGAAATGGGGTTTGGCAGCCTGTAACCTTGGTGTGTGGAGGCAAGCACCGATGCTCCAAGAGCCGCCGCAACGGTACGATGAACAGGACTGGGCGTCCATCGCGGACAGGCTGACCGCCGTAGTTTACGCTTATCGCCTCACTGCCGATGGCGGTTTGCAGTACACCTTTCTCAATTCTGCCATCGAAACGTTGCTCAGCTTCACTATCGAAGAATGGACCGGCGACCCGGGCCTGCGAGTCGCTCATGTACACCCCGATGATCGTGCAAGAGTCGCGGCAGCGATAGACGAGTGGCACCGCCAGGGCGGCTCCCTGCGGCTCGAGTACAGGTGCCTGACCAGAGATGGGCGCCAGGTTCGGCTGGAGGAGATCGGCACGACCGTAGCTGGTGCAGGCGGGCAGCCCGAAGTCTTCGTTGGCGCCATCTTCGCCGTCGCCGACCGCGGGGAAGACGATGCGGAGAAACATCGAGATGATGAACTGCTGCGGCTACTGCTGGAAGGGTTACCTCACCCGGCCTGGATCATCGATCGGCAACGCCGGATCTTGGCCTGCAACCGCGCGGGGCGTGAGTGGGCAGATGTAGGTGAGTATTGCTGGGAGGGCATCCACAAGCTGACAACGATAAGCCCCGATATGCGGAGTGCATATCAAGCCACAGGCGTTCCCCTGCCGGGCACCCGCTGCTGGTTCTGCCAGGCCGAGGAAGCGCTGGAAGAGGGCCAGGCGCGCCGGACGGAAGTGCTCCTGGAAGGGCGATACTGGGACACGTGGTGGGTGCCGCTGGGCCATGACGTTTACATGCACTACGCCGCTGATGTCACTGAGTATAGGCAGACGCAGGAGGAACTCGTCCGCCGCGCCGCTGCTTTGGAGGCCTCGGAGCGACGCTTTCGAGACGTGCTGAACGGGCTGCGCCTGGTCGCAGTAATGCTTGACCGTGAGGGCAACATCACCTACGCCAATCCCTTCTTGCTGCAGCTAACGGGCTGGCAGTTGGCAGAACTCGTGGGGCGTAACTGGTTCGAGACCTTTGTCCCTGCCAGGGAGCGGCAGGAGGTTCGGGCAGAGGCCTTTAACGGAGCCGCCAAAGCTGAGCGTTTCCCGCCGCAGTACGAGAACCACATCCTCACCCGCTCAGGGGAAAGGCGCCTGATCCGCTGGCACAACTCTTTCTTGCGAGACCCAGAGGGCAACATCGTTGGCACGGCCAGCATCGGTGAGGATATCACCTGGCAAAGGCGCTTGGAGCAGGCTAACGACGCCGTGAGAGCCATCGCTCAGGCGGCAGCCGGCGCTGGCGGCCTGGCCGAACTCTGCCCGGCGGTACATCGGGCGCTGCAGGAACTGGTGCCGGCCGAGAGCCTGTACATCGCCTTGTACGACCGCGAGAGGAATACCGTCTCCTTCCCGTACTTCGCTGAGGACCGGCGCCCGCGCCCGGACCCACGTTCCGACGGCAAGGGCCTGGCAGAGCTAGTGTTGCAGATGGGCAGGCCGGTTCTGCTCGACAGCGCCGCCCTGGCCAGGCTCCGAGAGGAGGGCAAGATCGCCGCACGGGTGCCCGAACCTCTGTACTACCTCGGTGTGCCCCTAAAGGAAGAGGACGGGAGCGCCTATGGCATTATCGCACTGGAGACATATGAACCTGGCGAGCGGCTTGGCCCCGAAGACCGGGCCCTCTTGGAGTTCGTTGCGGAACAGGTAGGCCTTGTCCTGGCTCGTGTGCGCGCCCAGGAGGAGCGGTGGCAAGCGGAGCAACGTTACCGAACGCTGGTGGAGAACGCCAACGAGGCGATACTGGTCGGCCAGGATGGCGCCCTGCGTTTCGCCAACCCTAAGGCAGCCGAGTTGCTCGGCGTTTCCTCGCCCGATGAACTCCTGGGCCGACCCATGCGGGACTTCCTGCCTCAACAGGAGCAACAGACGCTCATGCCGGAGCGCGAAGCCGTGGTGGGCAAGCGGGTGGCGGCGCCTGTCCGTGTCGTAGACAGTGCGGGAAGGATGAGATGGGTGGAGGTCAGCACCACCATGATCCCCTGGCAGGGTAGGCCCGCCGTCCTGCATTTCCTGAGCGATGTCACTGAGCGGCGCTCGCTGGAGGAACAGCTGCGCCAGTCCCAGAAGATGGAGGTGATCGGTCGGCTGGCCGGAGGGGTGGCGCACGACTTCAACAACCTGCTCACCGGGATCAGCGGCTATGCCACGTTCGCGCTCGATGCGCTGCCGGCTAACCACCCGGCGCGCCAAGACATTCAGGGCATCCTGGGCGCAGCCGACAAAGCTGCTCGGCTTACGCGCCAACTCTTGGCCTTCTCTCGGCGTCAGATCCTGGCGCCGCAACTTGCCGACATGAACCGGCTGGTCCTGGAGCTGGACAAGCTGCTACGTCGCATCATCGGCGAGGATATTGAGCTTTCGCTCCGGCTGGCGGATTCCCTTTGGCCGGTATACGTAGATGTCAACCAGGTCGAGCAAGCGCTGTTCAACCTGGCCGCCAACGCCCGCGATGCCATGCCCTCCGGGGGCAAGCTTGTTGTCGAGACGGCTAACGTGGCGCTGGACGAAGAGTATGCCCGAGAGCATCATGGCGTCAGTCCAGGCGACTACGTGATGCTGGCTGTGAGCGACACCGGCATCGGCATGACGCCAGAAGTGCAAGAGCACCTGTTTGAGCCTTTCTTCACCACCAAAGAAGTGGACAAGGGCACGGGCCTGGGGCTCGCGAGCGTATACGGCATCGTCAAGCAGCACGGGGGCAACATCTACGTCTATAGCGAGCCGGGTAAGGGCACCGTCGTCCGGCTCTACTTCCCGCGCGCCACCGAGAGTGTGCAGGCAGCGCCTGAGCGGCGACGGCCAGCCAACCTCCCGGGTGGGGATGAGACCATACTGGTGGTGGAAGACGAACCGGCAGTTAGGCAGGTGATCACCCGGATACTGACACCATTGGGATATGAGGTCATTGAGGCGCGCAATGGCTCGGAAGCCCTGCAGAAAGCCAGGGAGCACGCAACCCCCATCCATCTCTTGCTCACTGATATGGTCATGCCGGGAATGAGCGGCAAGGAACTGGCGCAGCAGCTATCGCGGCTGCAGCCGGGGGCGACGGTACTGTATCTCTCGGGGTACAGCGATGAGACCGTGGCCGACGACGGTTTCCTCGAGGAGGGGGCGGCCTTCATGCAGAAGCCGTTCACGGCCCTGGCGCTGGCCGTGAAGGTACGCCAGGTGCTCGACGCCACGAAGCAGCGCCAGACCAGGCCCGCCTGAGCCGGGGCACGGCCTCCTGACCCGCTTACCGGCAGGGCCTCTCGGCAGGGCAGGACGGCAAATGCCGGGTTTCTGGCGCACATCGCCAGACGACGGGCGCCAGACGGGGACCGGGTTCCTGCGCCCGGCCCCCTATCCGTCTAGCTGAAGTGTTGGCGCAGCAGCTGGACGCTCTTCGGCACGCCCAGGAGCGGGTCCTCTTTGCCCTCGTACTCCAGCGTGACATAACCCTGGAAGCCGGCTGCCCGCAGGATCGAGGCGATGCGAGCGTAGTCGAGATCGAGGCTGTACCAGACTCCGCCGCCGTAGTACGTCTTGGCGTGCACCTGGATGGCA
>DAOTVV010000221.1:0-3752 GCA_034436255.1 Anaerolineae bacterium | reverse complement strand
AGCGGCGTCGCTTTCGGAAACGACCTCAGCCGCGAGGGGATTTCTGCGCTGGCTGAGCGCGCCCTGGCGGTAGCTCGGCTGCAGCCTGAAGACCCCCAGTTCCCCGGTCTGCCGGGGCGGCAGCAATACCGGCAGGTCAGGGCCGCCGATGAGTCCACGGCCAATTGCTCGCCGGAGAGGCGAGCCCGCCTGGCCGGCAGCCTTTGCCGCCGTTGCGCCAGCATGGGCCTCAACGCGGCGGGGGCGCTGGAGACGGGCCTGCATGAACTGGCTATCGCGAACAGCCAGGGCGTCGAGGCTTATCACGCTTACACGACTGCTGAGATCACTACCGTAGTCATGGCAGGCGACAGCAGTGGCTACGGCTACGCGCTGGCGGGCTCCATTGACGGACTCGATGTCGAGGATGCCGGCCAGCGCGCCATCGAGAAGGCTGTCCGCGGGCGCAACCCGCGCGCCGTGCCGGCTGGTGCCTACACGGTCGTGCTCGAGCCCGATGCCGCAAGTGACATCCTGGGCAGCTTGGCCTACACCTCGTTCGGCGCCAATTCGTTCGAGGAGCAGGCCAGCTTCATGGCCGGGCACCTGGGCGAGCCCGTGCTAGCCTCGTCTGTGAGCATCAAGGATGATCCTCTGGCCCCGGACACCATCCCCATGCCGTTTGACTATGAAGGCGTGGCCTGCCGGCCCGTCCCCATCATAGAGAAAGGCGTAGCGCGCGGCGTCGTCCACGACAGCTACAGCGCCGCAAAGGCGCGAACAGCTTCAACGGGTCACGCCTTGCCTGCCCCGAACCCGGCCGGGCCCTTGCCGACACATCTGGTTCTCGAGCCGGGCGCTGTCTCTTTCAGCGAGATGATCGCCGGACTGAAACGCGGGCTACTGATCACACGCTTCCACTATACCCGCATCGTGCACCAACCTACGGTAACAGTCACCGGCATGACCCGCGACGGTACCTTCTGGGTGGAGAACGGCGAGATTGCCTACCCTGTGCGCAATCTGCGCTTCACCGAGAGCTACGTCGCCGCTTTGCAGCGGCCCATCACGATTGGCCGCGAAACTCGCCTGTGCGGCGAGTTCGGCCCTTACCTTGTCCCGCCTGTGCTCATACCCGAATTCAAGTTCACGGGCGTGACTGACTTCTGAGCTCCGGTGCATATCCACGGGCGTTTCGGCACTGCCGCATCTGCGGAGGTAACATGGAGTTCAAGCCGGATTGGGAGCAGGCGCAAAAGCGAATGCTAGCCTGGTGGGAACAGGAGATCCTGGACCGACCCTGCCTGCAGGTGAGCGCGCCCCGCCCAGGACAGGAACAGGTTCTGCTCGACGCCGCCATTCGCCCTCAATGGATGAGCCTGGAGCGCTGGTGGACGGACACCGATGCCGCCCTGGAGAGGGGAGAGCGACGCCTGCAGGCGACATACTTTGCGGGCGAGGCCTTCCCTCTTTTCAACCCCAACCTGGGCCCGGATCTGTTCTCAGCTTTCCTCGGCGCGGAGGTCCGCCTGCAGGACGAGGACACCAACTGGGTCGAGCCACTCATAACGGACTGGGCGACGGCGCCTGAGTTGCGTCTGCACAGAGACAGCTACTGGTACAAGTTGCAGCTCAGGCTGCTACGGCAGGCTCAGGAGGCGGGGCGTGGGCGCTGGATCACCGGTCTGCCGGACACTCACGCCGGTGGTGACGCCTTCTCCGCTTTGCGCGGGCGCAAGAATGCTTGCCTTGACCTGTACGATCATCCCGATGAAGTCAGGCGTGCCTTGAGCCAGATTGATGTGGCGATGAAGCAGGTCTACGACGATTACCTGTCCATACTTGAACCCGAAAGGTGGGGCAGCAGCAGTGGTTGGCTGCCTGCCTGGTACTCTGGCAAGGCGAATGCCCTCCAGTGCGACTTCATCGCCCTCGTCTCGCCGGCTCACATGCGCGAGTTCATCTTGCCCAGCATCATCGCCGAAGCACGCTGCCTGGATCGAGGTATATTCCACCTGGATGGACCTGGTTCGATGCGACATCTGGATGCTCTCCTGGAGACCCCCGAGATTCACGCCATCCAGTGGGTCTACGGAGCGGGAAATGAGCCAGCGACGCGCTGGGTGCCCCTCATGCGGCGCATTCAGGCGGCCGGCAAGAGCGTTTGGGTCAGTGCTACGCCTGAGGAAGTTGAGACGCTGTACACGTACCTCAGGCCGGAGGGCCTGATGGTCAATACCTGGGCCAGCAGTGCTCAGGAGGCCGACGACCTGGTTGCCCTGGTGGCCGGGTTAGCAGGAGCACACTGATGGCTGGCATCGCAACCCCCGATGACGTGAACACGCTGCGCAGCCTGGCGGGCAAGGTCGCCGAGGCAGCAGTTCGGCCAGAGCAGGCGGCCCGCCGCGAGCTCTGGTATGCTCACAACTCCCTTAAACGGACGCGGCCGCTCGTCTTTTGCTCGCCAGAGGGAGGCTGGGACGAGATAATGCCCGAGTCGGCCTGCGCCTGCTCCGATCCGCTACTACGCTCCTGGGAGCGCCAGCTGCGCATGCGCCTCTATGCCTGGGAACACTTCGCCCACGACGAGGTGCTCGACAACACCTTCCGGGTCAGCCACGTCGCCGAACAAAGCGGTTGGGGCCTTGAGCCGGAGCGAGTCGAGAGCACAATGCCGCGTGGCGCCTACTACTGGCATGGCGCCATCAGGAATGAGAGCGATCTGGACCGTCTGCACCGCCCGCGGACTGTGGTGGATTGGCAGGCCACCGACCAGCGCCTGGCGCTGGCGCATGAGGTATTCGACGGCTACCTCCAGGTTGAACTCAAGAGCAGCTTCTGGTGGAGCCTGTCGCTCATCGGCGAGTTGGCGCAACTGCGCGGCCTGGAGCAGGTGATGCTGGACATGTGCGAGCGTCCAGAGTTTGTCCACCGGGCTATGAGCATCCTGCTCCAGGGCCGCCTGGAATGGCTTGCCGACCTGGAGAATCAGGGATTGCTGGCTCTGAATAACGGTAACGACTACGTCGGCTCAGGCGGCTTCGGCTTTACGCACGAACTGCCCGCGCCCGGGTTCGACGGCCAGCACGTGCGCCCTTGCGACATGTGGGGTTTCGCTGAGGCCCAAGAGATCTCCGGCGTCTCCCCAGCTATGCACGACGAGTTCGTGCTCCAGTATCAGCTGCCCATCCTTGAGCGCTTTGGCCTGAATTGCTATGGCTGCTGCGAGCCTCTGCACCAGAAGTTCGATATTCTGGCCAAGGTGCCGAGATTGCGCCGTGTCTCTGTCAGCCCCTGGTGCGACGTGCGCATCGCTGCCGAGGCCCTGGCCGGCAAAGCCATCTTCTCGTGGAAACCGCACCCGGCCTATCTGGCCGACGTCACCTTCGACTCTGAGGCAGTCCGCCGCTACATCCGCACAGCCCTTGAGATCGCCCGCGGCTGCGTTGTCGAGATCGTGCTCAAGGATACCCATACCTGCAACAATCAACCCGAACGCTTTGACCAGTGGACACGCATCGCCATGGAAGAGGCGGAGCGCGCCGCTGACATGTAGCCGACGTACGACCCGGTGGCACGGGCCAGATTCTCAAGAGGCCCGGCCCGTGCCACCTGACGCAGAGACGCCGTGCGGCCGCAGTAGGGTGACGCGAGGGGACCGAGACGAACCCGGACCCATGTAGATTCACGCCGATGGCAGAAAGAGAGTTGCTCGTGATCGGCGCTGATCCGTATCCGTCCTTGTCCATCCGCCTTCTCTTGTCCAGCGAACG
>DAOTVV010000220.1:0-8039 GCA_034436255.1 Anaerolineae bacterium | reverse complement strand
CCACGAGGCACAAGCAGGTCCCCCTTCCGTATTATGGCGATGAGCACCGATTTGTCGGGGAACTGCACCTCGTGAAGCGCCTTGCCAGCCACCGTGGAGCGCGGGTGCACCTTCTCCTCCACCACCGAGAACTGCCCCTTGCGCAGCTTGAGCAAGGTCATCATGTCACCGAGCGACATCTCCTCAGCCACCAGCCGCGCGATCAGGTCCGCCTGGTTCAAGGCCACGTCTACGCCCATCTCCGGTGTGAACATCCAGGCATTCTTGGGGTTGTTGACTCGCGCGATGACGCGGGGCACACGAAACTCGAATCGCGCCAGGTTAGTGACGACAAGGTTCGTCTCGTCCGCCCCCGTCACGGCGGCGACAACGTTCGCGCTGCGCACGCCGGCCGTCTCGAGCACCTCCGGGTCGCTGCCGCTGCCCAGAAGCACGGAACGCTCCGGCAGTTCGCTACGAAGGCGCTGGACTTCGGCCTCGCGCTCCTCAATAACGGTCACATCATGGCCACCGCTGAGCAGCAGTGAGCCCAGGTAAGTGCCGACTTTGCCGCCGCCGACTATGATCACTTTCATCGCCTTCCCCTTTGCCTAGCCAAGCGACAGCAGCGAGCGAACCCGGTCTATGGAGCCGCCCAGTACTGCCAGGTGGACAATGTCGCCCTCCTGCAGCACCGCGCCCATCGTCGGCAGGAAACTGCTGCCATTGCGCGTGATTGAGATGACATGCACCTCCGCCGGGACGGCCAAGTCCCGCACCATCCTGCCGGCAAGCGTAGGGGGCACTTCAGCCTCGACGATGTCAACGTTGCCAGCTCCGAGCGTGGCTATGGTGCTCAAAGGTGCGTAGCTCAGCATCTCAGCGATACGGTTAATGCCCCAGGTGATTGGCGTGATCGTCTGCAGCCCAAGGCGGCGATAGATGTCGGCCTTGAGCGGATCGTACAGTCTCGCTACCACCCGCGGCACATGGAATACCTGTGTGGCCAGGCGCCCAATAATGATGTTGGCCTCGTCGCTCGCTGTCACGGCTGCCAGACCGTCGGCTCTCTCGATCCCAGCCTGGATTAGGACGTCACGATCGAAGCCGACGCCCACCAGGGTCTTGCCCTTGAAGGCCGGGCCCAAGCGTGCGAAAGCGCCGGGATCCTTGTCTACCGCCACAATCGTGTGGCCCTGCAGGCTGAGGCTGCGTGCGAGGCCGGAGCCCACCCGGCCGCAGCCGATGATAAGTATCCTCACCAGTCACCTCCGGAGATCCGTGCTTAGCACGTTCCCCACGACCTCATCGGGCGGCCATCACTGGCCTTGCAAGAGGAGCGCTCTTGGCCCGCCGCGCCTCGATGCGGCGCATCAGCCATTTGCGGCCTTCCTCCGCCAGGAACATGACCGGCGCATAGAGAGCGAGCAACCCCCAGTACTTGAGGGGTAACGGTCCATGCTCAAACACCGTCTGGAACGGCTGAACGTAGATCAGCGTGTTTATCAGCACCAATTCTACCAGGAAGCCGAGCAGAAGAAAACGGTTGCTGAAGAAGCCGATCTTGAACACGGAAGTACGCTCCGTCCGGCAGGCGTAGGCGTTACCAATCTGCGTCGTTATTACGCCAGCGTGGAATATCGTCGTAGCCAAAACATAGGTGAAGCCGGCCTGGGTCGCCAACCGCTCGGCATAGGGCAGCAGGTCAACTCGCGGCAAGTGCGCCAGGTTGTGGAAACCAGATTGGTACCACAGGAAGAAGTAACCCAGGAAACACAACGCCGTCTGCAGCGTGCCCAGCCACACCAGCGAACGCAGCAACAGGCGGCCGTCAATGATACGCTCCTTGGCGCTACGGGGCGGGCGATCCATCACCCCAGGCTCGGGCTTCTCTGTGCCCAGCGCCAGCGCAGGCACCATATCGGTGCCCAGGTCAATCGCCAGCACCTGCATGACGGTGAGTGCCAGAGGAACATTGAACAGTATCTGCAAGATGAAAGGCCAGGCCTCTGGCATATTGCTCGTGAACACGTAGGTAGTGAACTTCTTGATGTTGGCGTATACCGCCCGCCCCTCCTCGATCGCGTTGACGATCGAGGCGAAGTTGTCGTCCGTGAGGATCATATCCGCTGCTTCGCGCGCCACGTCAGTGCCGGATACGCCCATGGCCACGCCAATGTCGGCTTTCTTGAGCGCCGGCGCGTCGTTGACACCGTCGCCCGTCACCGCGACCACCTCGCCGGAGTCCTTCAGAACGCTGACCACGCGCAGCTTGTCCTCAGGTGCCACCCGGGCGAAGATAACCTCACCGCGCAATGCCTCTCTCAAGGCAGCGTCATCCATGTTGGCCAGGTCCGCACCGGTGACGATGCGCGGGTGCTCACCCTTGACGATGCCGATGCGCCGGGCGATCGTCTCGGCGGTGAGGCCGTAGTCGCCCGTAACCATGATGATGCGGATGCCAGCGCGGTGGCAGCGCTCCACCGCCTCGGCCACCTCCGGGCGCGGTGGATCCATCATCGCCATCAGGCCCAAGAAGGTCATGTCTGTCTCGATGCTCTCTGGCGTGAAACTGACCGTACCTGCCGGGACGGCACGCTCGGCCACCGCCAGAACACGCAAGCCAGCTCTGGCATAGTCGTCATTCGCCGCGACAATCTGGCCGCGCAGTTCATCCGTGAGCTCGCGCTCTTCACCATCCAGCCAGATGCGCGAGCACAGGGCGAGCACCTCTTTGGGCGCGCCCTTCACATGCGCGACGCTCTCCGATCCGAGCTGGCAGATGGCGCTCATGCGCTTGCGGCGAGACTCGAACGGCAGTTCACGAAGGCGTGGCCTCTCGGCGGCTTCCGCTTCCAGGTCAACGCCGCCCTTGGCGGCAGCAACGCGCAGGGCGGCCTCGGTAGGGTCGCCGAGCACGGTCCAACGTCCGGCGCCGTCGTCGCCGTTTGGCGGCAGCAGCCGCGAGTTATTGCACAGGCCGGCCGATACCAGCAGCCGTCTTAGGTCACGGCGCAGCGCCCCGCTCAGCTCGCGGCCGTTCTCCAGAATGCTGCCCTCGGGCGAGTAGCCAACGCCAGTCACCGACAGGCGATGGCCACCGAGCCAGATGTCGCGAACGGTCATCTCGTTCTGGGTCAGGGTCCCGGTCTTGTCAGTGCAGATGACGGTGGTGCTGCCCAGTGTCTCAACCGAGGAGAGCTTCTTGATGAGGGCATGGCGTTTGGCCATGCGCTGCACGCCCATGGCCAGGGAGAGAGTTACGGTGGGCAGAAGGCCCTCTGGCACGAAAGCAACTATCATGCCGACGGCGAAGATGAAGCCAACGCTGAGTGGCCGATGCACGACGAACACGGAGAGCAGGAAAAAGACTATGCCTATGCCAACCGCCAGGGCCGTGACGATCCGCGTCATGCGGTTGACTTCCTTCTGCAATGGGCTGAGTTGCTCCCCCACTGTCTGCGTCAGGCTCGCGATCTTGCCGAACTCGGTGTTCATTCCGGTGGAAATGACCACGGCTTTCCCCGTTCCACCGGCAACGCTGGTCCCGGCGAACACGAGATCAGGCAGCTCCGTATGACCCAACCCGACGCCTAGCACGGCCTCAGCCGTCTTGCGGACTGGCCGAGACTCGCCGCTTAGCGTGCTCTGGTCCACACGCAACTCGGACTCCTCAACCAGCCTGCCATCGGCGGAGATATGATCCCCTTCGGCCAGGATCATCACATCTCCTGGGACCAACTCTTCTGCGAGGATGCGCTGTTCCACGCCATCGCGCAGCACACGCCCATATGAGGGCAGTAGCTTCTTGAGAGCAGCGGTAGCCTTCTCCGCTCTGAACTCCTGCCAGAATGAGAACACGGCATTGATCACGACCACGGCCCAGATTGCCCAGCCCAGCTGAGGCATCTGGCCGATGAAAGCCATGGCACCACCAACCCAGAGCAAGAGCGCCATGAGGTGGGTAAAGTTGCCGAGGAACCTCAGGTAAAGGGGCCGGCCCTTCACCTCCCGAATGGCATTAGGGCCGTAGCGACGCAGCCGCTCCGCCGCCTCGGCCTGGCTCAGCCCTTGTGGGCTCGTGCCAGCGGCTTGGTAGACGTCCGATATAGGTAATTGGTGGATATTGAGAGCCGATTCCGGCTCGACACTCGGGGCATTCTTCTCAGCCATACCTCACTACCAGTCTCAATACCATGAGCGAAAAGAGAGCCGCTGCCAACTCTCCCGGCAGCGGCGCAAGGCGAAACCAACTCAGCCCAACGTTGGACTGAAAGCACAACTTTTTAGTATCGTCCCACATGGGCAGGTGCGCAACAACGATCCTGGCCATCGCCCAGGGCGGGCGTCGGCGTCGCTTGCCCAAGGGCACGGCAATACGTACACTCCCCTGCATCCACCAGCCGGACAGCATTCGCGAGAGGAGAGGCATGAACCGCCAGCGCGTCCTGCGCACGCTCACCCTGGGCACCTTTGTGATGGGCATTGGCTTCAACATCTGGCAGTACGTGTTCAACAACTTCGCCGTCCAGCAGTTGAATGTGCAGCCAGCCCAGATGGGCTTCATCCAGTCCGTGCGCGAGATACCCGGCTTCCTCGGCTTCGGCATGAGCTTTCTCGCCCTCGTCGTGCCGGAACTGAGCCTGGCCTCGCTCAGCCTCATGGTCATGGGCCTGGGCTTGGTGCTCATGGCGCACTCGACCAACGTAGCGACGTTGCTTATCTACACCCTTGTGTTCAGCGTCGGCTTCCATGTCTTCAGCCCGGCCCAGTCCTCAGTAGCGCTCATTCTGTCCGAGGAAAGGAACACTGCTCGCCTGCTGGGCCGGCTGGGATCAGTGAGCGCGGCTGCCGCCGTTATCGCTGCGACCTTTGTCCTTCTTGGCGCGGGGCCGCTCGGCTTGCGTGAAGTGCTGATAGTGGCCGGCGTAATCAGCGCGATCGGCGGGCTTGTCGGCCTGGTCATGGGGCGGGGGGCGCAGGGGCGAGGGATCAGGCAGCAGCTGGTGTGGCGCAAGCGCTACTGGCTATTCTACAGTCTGACCTTCCTCATGGGCAGCCGCAGGCACATCTTCAGCACTTTCGCCATCTTCCTGCTAGTGCGCGATTTTCACATCACCGCCCAGGTGACGGCCGTGCTCTTCCTGGTGGCCAGCCTGCTCGCCACCTACACGATGCGCCTGCAGGGCCACCTCGTCTCGGAGCGAGGCGAGCGGCCCATGCTCTCGTTCTACTTCTCGGCCATCGCCGTGGTCTGCCTGGGCTACGCCTATGTGCCCCGGCTCGAGGTGCAGCTAAACCTGCCGCACCTGTTGGTGCTGGGCATCCTGTTCGTCCTCTTCATCAGCGACAGCCTGCTCAGCGGCTTCGACCTCGGCGTGAACTCTTACTTCCGCAAACTGGCGCCGCCGAGCGAGGTAACGGCCAATATGTCAATGTCGCAGACCATCAACCACATATCGGCCCTGTTCGTGCCCTGGCTCGGCGGCATCATCTGGGAGCGCTTCGGCTCTGCGTCTACGTTCTGGTTCGGCGTGGTCGTCTCGCTCGGCTGCCTCACCCTCACGCAATTCATGCGCCCTGGTGAGGCATCGGCTCCGCTAGCCACAGCCGGCAGGTGAACACTAGGCAGCAGTACGGCCCGATACGGCCATGGCAGTGAGCCGTGTGTTCTCCTCGATCGAAAGAATGACGTATACGGCCTCACCCATGGCATAGAGCATCAGGAAATAGATCAGCCCGACCACGACAATGAGCAGACCTGACAGAATTCCGGCGACAGGGCCGGCAAGGGCGGACAGGAAAGGTGTCTGCGATAGGCTGCCACCTGACTTGGCACCGCTCAGCACACCGGTCACGATGACGCCCAAAGCGCCGAAGATAGTGACAACGAGATCAATCCAGGCGAGAATCTTGAAGACCGTGGCCACCACCCGAAGAGCACGAAAGCGCTTTTCCACTGCATTCCTCCTTGGATCGTTTGGCTTCGAAGCGCCGTGGGTTGATTGTGACGCAGGATTTGTACCAACGCCGCTGACTCTTGGCAAGCGCGCCAGAGGGCCTGGCTCCGGTTTGACCGCCCGGCACAGCTAGGCTATCACTGGCTCAAGTCGTGGAGGTGGCAACAAGCGATGGACAGGACAATGAGGGCAGTAGTCTGTCACGGCATCGGGGATTATCGGCTGGAACACGTGCCGGTGCCCCAGGTTGGGCCTGGCGAGGTGCTGATCCGGGTGGACGCCACCGGCGTCTGCGCCAGCGACGTCAAGGCGGCCCACGGCGCCGGGCGCATCTGGGGTTCGGACGTTTTCCCGCGCTACATCCAGCCGCCCGTCATCCCCGGGCACGAGTTCGTGGGCACCGTGGTCGAGCTTGGCGAAGGGGCGGCGGAGCGCTTCGGCCTGCAGATAGGGGACCACGCGGTCGCGGAGCAGATCGTGCCTTGCTGGCGCTGCCGTTTCTGCCGGCATGGGCAATACTGGATGTGCGAACAGCATGACATCTTCGGTTTCCGACAGCGAGCTCAGGGTTCCTGGGCTGAGTACATGAAATTCCCCGCCGATAGCATCGTGCACAAAGTGCCGGCGGAGCTGCCCCCGCCTATCGGCGCCTTCATCGAGCCGCTCGCCTGCGGCATCCATGCCGTCGAGCGCGCCAACATCCAGCTGGGCGACGTGGTCGTGATCGCCGGTATGGGCCCAATCGGCCTGGGCATGCTGCAGGTGGCAAAGATGAAATCGCCCGGCACGCTCATCGCCATGGACATCAGGCCTTTCCGCCTGAAGACAGCACTGGAGCTAGGAGCAGACCTGGCCATCAATCCGGCCCAGGAAGACGCCGTGGCCAGGGTCAGAGAACTGACGGACGGCTATGGCTGCGACGTTTACATCGAAGTGACTGGCTCGCCCCGCGGCGTCCTCCAGGGGCTGCAACTCATCCGGAAACTCGGCACCTTCGTCGAGTTCAGCGTCATGGGTGAACCGGCGAGTGTGGATTGGTCCATCATCGGCGATCAAAAGGAACTTGACGTGCTTGGGGCTCACCTGGGGCCGTACAGCTACCCGAAGGCCATCCGCTTCCTGCAAGAGGGTTCGGTAAGCGGCAAGACCATCGTCACCCATACGCTGCCGCTGGAGCGCTTCGCAGATGGCCTCGCTCTGGCCGAGAAAGGCGAGGACTCGCTCAAGGTGGTGCTCATTCCCTAGGGTTTGGCCCGCTACACCCACCGGCTGCCTTGCTTGACAGAAGCCTTATGCCAGATGGGGGTGGCCCCATCTGGCGCCTACCTGGTGCGGTAAATGCGAATCACCGGGTCATGGACAGTGGACTCATGACCGCGAAACTCCCGCACGAGGGGTAACTGCGAGAACAGCTCAGCATAGAACGCAGCCTTTTGAGGATAAGCGACGGCGTTGTTTGTGTAGCGGGCGTACAGCTTCGAGCTCGCCACGACGTAATCGCAATCCTGGCGATACGACTGGAGGCTGCGCTCGTACAGGCCCCAAACGGTTGTAACTCTGAAGCGCTGACTACCATCCAGCGGGGGCCCGTACTGTTCCTGGCAGATTGTCGCGCCGGCTGGCAGGTTCGTCTCCATCCACGCGGCGGCCACGGTGCGCGTGTCGGGCGCGGACACCTGGTAATCGTAGACAGCCGCCTGAAGAATCGGCCAGCCGATACCGGCCGCCAGCACAAGCATTCCCGCTGCGCGCACAGGCCAGGTCCAGGTCGTTCGGGCTCGATACCAGCCCAACGCCAACGCCAAGCCGTAACCACCGAATAGGGCCACCGGTGCCATGATAGGCATCAGATTGCGCTCGAACCTTACTCGCTGGGCCGCCATCATCCCATAAAACAACAATGGGAAGGCCGAGAGGCCTAGCCAGCGGCGCCAGTCCTTCGCCGCGCTGGCCAGCCATCCGGCCAGGGCTAGTAGACACAAGGGTGGTGTGAGGCCAAGCTGCCACAAGTACTTGAGATAGAACAACCAAGAGTCGCTGCCCTCGGCGCCCTCGTGCCCAGTCCGGTAGTGCTGAATCTCAAAGAAGACACCCTTCCAG
>DAOTVV010000219.1:0-9218 GCA_034436255.1 Anaerolineae bacterium | reverse complement strand
AAGGAAGAGGTACACGATGCGTTGGCTCAGATTGACACAAACGTTGACCGCGATTGGAATTGCATTGGTCATTTTGATGTTCTTTGAAATCGCTTTGCTGGTAGCATTGATTGGAGGAACCACCACGATCAAGGCGGGCGGGCAGACGCGCGCTGTCAGCGAGACCGAGACTACGCTCATCCTCCTGTTGTTTGCAGTCATGGCAATCGTCAGCGGCGAAGCCGCGCGCCGGTGGATTCGCCAAACCTTCGCGCTGGACGAATCCAAGTTCTCCGCTCGCCCGCGCGGGGTCGCGTCTACCCTGGGGGGTCTGGCGCTGCTGCGCGATCTCATCTTCGCACCTCTTTTGCCGATCATCGCGTTTGCCGCAAACGTGCTGATCCTTTTCCTACTGACGAGAGAGATCACTTCCAGGGGATTCGCCTTACCCACGCAGTTCTGGCTCGTCCTCGGACTTTATGTGGTCTATCTGCCGGCGCGCCAGCCAATCCTCGCCGTGTTGAGACGCGCGAGCCGTCCCGTTACCCGACCCTTCACTTCCGCCGTCCCGACTTTTACGCGCAAGGGGAACGCCATCATCTTGGATCTCAAGCGCCGGCGCGCGCGCCCTCCTTCGCAGCGCGGCTTAATCGGCATCGCTTCCGAACCTTGCATCGTGACGATTCGCTTTGACGAGTTGGACGAGATACGCGCGTTTTCGTATGTGGAAGCGCAATCGTTTGTTCAATACGAGTTGGGTCCGGATCTGCAGCTCGGGTTGAAGGGCAGCACGGAACTGTATCGCTACCTGAACGGCGAAATCGAGCGTCCGTCGGTCTATGGCTACTATTGGGGCTCACTCGGCACGGTGCTCCTCCTGCGGGGTCCGCAACTCTTTTACCTAATTTCGGTCGCCAACGCCGATGTAAATGAACTGGTGGCGGCATTCAATGCTTACAAACAATCGGCCGCACGCGCAGTGTCAGCCGCGGGGTGAAGAATCAGCCGAATTTTCACTCGCATCAATGTGATCGCGTGTAGCGTTCTCCTCCTGCTCTTTTGCGTGGGAGGTCCTTTCCTAACTCGCACAAGCCGAAACCAAACACGTTTTGATCGTGCGCGTTGCCCATCGGGCCAGCCTCCACTATAATCAGCCTTCGGCAGTAGATCCTATCACACACACTTCCGGACAGGCGCGCTCGTGCCCGCTGCCAGGGCCGATAGGCCGGCGTCGGGTTCCGCGGCTGGATGATGGAAGTGGAGGACAGAAAACGAGTCGGAGGTAAGAGTCGTGGCGAACATCAGTATGAAGGCGCTTCTCGAAGCTGGCGTGCACTTCGGGCATCGCACCCGCCGCTGGAACCCGAAGATGAAGCCGTACATCTTCACAGAGCGCAACGGTATCCACATCATTGACCTGCAGCAGACGCTCAGGGCACTCTCGAACGCCTACGATCTGGTGCGGGACATGGCGGCTCGCGGGGGGACGGTCCTGTTCGTCGGCACCAAGCGCCAGGCGCAAGAAGGCATCCGCCAGGAAGCCGAGCGCGCCGGCATGCCTTACGTGAACCAGCGCTGGCTGGGTGGGACGCTCACTAACTTCGTCACCATGCGCAGCCGCATCCAGACCATGAAGCGCCTGGAGGAGCGCCAGGAGCGCGGCGAACTGGCGCAGCTGAACAAGAAAGAGGCCCTGCTCATAACGCGCGAGCTCGAGCGCATCCATCGCCGCTTCTCCGGCCTGCGTAACCTCGAGCGCTTGCCAGATGCGATCTTCGTCGTTGACGTGCACCGCGAGGCCATCGCCGTCAAGGAGGCCAACCGTCTGCGCATTCCCGTGATCGGCATGGTTGACACCAATTCCGACCCGGACCCGATTGACTACGTCATTCCGTCCAACGACGACGCCATCCGGGCCATCTCCTTGATCTCCTCGATCATGGCCGATGCCGTGATCGAGGGTAAGCAAGCCAGAGAGGCCATGGCGGTCGAGCCAGTGGAGGCGCCTGAAGGCGAGCTCGAGGTCGAGGAGTTGGGCTTCGAGGAAGAGGAGCCGATCGGCCCGGTGTATGTACCGGAATTCGAGCTCGGCGAGGAAGAAGGCGAGGTTGACATTGACCTCGGCCCGGACGAGTTCGAAGAGATGCCGGGCGATGATGACGAAGACGCTGCTTTCGATAGCGACCTGACCCTGAGTTAATCGGGCAGGCTGCGGCGCATCCGGGCCGCGCGGGCGACGGCTCAGCATAGTTAGAGGAAGGTTCGATGGCAATAACAGGGGAGATGGTGAAGCAATTGCGCCAGGCGACTGGCGCTGGAGTCCTTGATTGTCGGAACGCTCTGGCGGAGTGTGCCGGCGACTTCGATAAGGCCGCAGAGCTGCTGCGGCGCAAAGGCCTGGCGGCGGCGGAGAAAAAGGCCTCTCGCGCCGCCAACCAGGGCATCATTGGTCATTACGTGCACACGGGCGCCAAGGTGGCAGCGCTGGTCGAACTCAACTGCGAGAGCGACTTCGTGGCCATGAACCAGGGCTTCGTCGAACTGGCACACGACCTGGCCATGCAGGTGGTTGCCAGCCAGCCGCGCTGGGTGCGCCCCGAGGATGTGCCGGCGGATGTGCTCGCCGTCGAGCGCGATCTGTACCGGCAGCAGGCCCTGGCCGAGGGCAAGAACGAGAAGGTGATCGAGCGCATCGTCGAGGGCCGCCTGGACAAGTTCTACACGCAGTACTGCCTGCTCCGCCAGCCGTACATCCGCGACCAGGACGTCTCCATCGAGGACCTGCTGAAGCAGAAGATCTCGCAGTTCGGCGAGAACATCGTGGTGAGACGCTTCGTCCGCATGGCAGTGGGCGAAAGCTGAAGAATGGGCAAGAGAACCCCGCCGGGATGACCGGCGGGGTTTCTGTGAAGGGGGATCAATGGCGCCTGTCAAGTATCGAAGAGTCTTGCTCAAGATCGGCGGTGAGGCCCTGGCTGGGCCGGAAGGATTCGGCATTGATCCACACATGGCCGAGGAAGTAGCCACCAAGATCAAGGCGGTGCAGAGCCTGGGCGTGCAGGTGGCCATCGTCCCGGGCGCCGGCAACATCTGGCGTGGCCGTGATGGCCTGGCCCATGGCATGGAGCGGGCCACCGCTGACCACATGGGCATGCTGGCCACGGTGATGAACGCCCTGGCGCTGCGCGACGCCCTGGAGCGGTTGGGCCTGGAGACGCGCGTTGCCTCGGCGATCGAGATGACGGCCATAGCCGAGCCGTACATCAGGCTCAAGGTGATCAGCCACCTGGAGAAGGGGCGCATCGTCATCGTTGGCGCTGGCACGGGCAACCCCTATTTCACCACCGACACAGCGGCAGCGCTGCGAGCCATGGAGATCGGCGCCGAGGTGCTGATCAAGGCTACCAAGGTGGACGCCGTGTACTCGGAGGACCCGATGGTCAACCCCAACGCCAAGCGCTTCGAGAGCCTCTCCTATATCGAGGCGCTCAATATGCGTGTCGGCGTGCTCGATAGCACGGCCATCTCCCTGTGCATGGAGAATGAACTGCCGATCGTGGTCGTGGACCTCTGGCAGCCGAACAGCATGGAAAGGGTTGTGCGCGGCGAGTCTATCGGTACCATAATAAGGGCCTGACGGCCACGCGGGCTTGCCCGTTCCGTGGTGGGCCACGCCAGGCCACAGTCGCTGTCGTAGCTAGGGAGGACTGCCCCATGGTACCTGACGTAGAGCGAGAAGCCCGGCACAAGATGGAAGCAGCCGTTGAAGCTCTGCGGTCCGAGCTGGCGGCCATCCGCACCGGCAGGGCTTCACCGGCGCTGCTTGAGCACATCCACGTTGACTACTACGGCACGCCCACAGCGCTGCAGCAATTGGCAGGCGTGAGCGTTCCCGAGCCGAACCAGCTTCTCATCCGTCCCTGGGATCGGGCCAGCCTGAAGGCAATCGAGCACGCGATCCTCACGAGCGACCTCGGCCTGACGCCGAACAACGATGGCCAGGTGATTCGCCTTGTCATCCCGCCACTCACTGAGGAGCGTCGCCGCGAACTGAGCCGCGTTATCGCAAAGCGAGTGGAGGAAGGGCGTGTGGCCGTGCGCAACGTCCGGCGAGATGCCCTGAAAGATCTGAAGGACCTCGAGAACGAGAAGCTGCTCACCGAGGATGAGCACGAGGACGCTAAGGAGCGACTGCAGAAGCTCACCGATGAATACATCAAGCGCATCGAAGAAGTCGGGGCACTGAAGCAGCAAGAGATAATGCAGGGATAGGGAATGGCTTTGACGGACAGTCGGCCGCTTGCTAAGGCCGCGGCTACGGCAGCCGGCCTCAGCAAGTTACCGCGTCATGTCGGCATCATAATGGACGGCAATGGGCGCTGGGCGCGCAAGCGTGGCCTGCCGCGCGCTGCTGGCCACCGCGCCGGCACGCAGAACATCCGGCCCCTCCTGGAGGCGGCCGTCGAGTTCGGCATCGAGTGCCTGACGATCTGGGCTTTCTCCACTGAGAACTGGGTGCGGCCGCGAGATGAGGTGACCACGCTCATGAACCTGGTGGGCGAGTCGCTCGACCGCTGGCTTCCGGAGTTGCACCAGAACGGAGTGCAGCTACGCCACATCGGCCAGCTTGACCGCCTTCCACCGCGTCTGCAGCAGCGCATCCGCGAGGCCATCGAACTGACACGGGACAACAAGCGCATCACGCTCAACGTCGCCTTCGATTATGGCGGCCGCGACGAGATCGTGCGCGCCGTGCGGCGCATCATGCAAGCGGGCACGCCGCCGGAGCAGGTGTGCGAGGAACTGATCGCCGCCAACCTGGACACGGCCGGCCTGCCCGATCCTGACCTGATCATTCGCACTGGCGGCGAATTCCGCACCAGCAATTTCATGCTCTGGGAAGCGGCCTACGCCGAGTACTACATAACCCCCGTTCTCTGGCCGGACTTCAACCGCGACGAATTGCTGCGGGCCCTGCAGGATTACGCCAGGCGCGAGCGGCGCTTCGGCGGCTTGCCGGACCCGAACAACTAGGGCCGGTTGATGCAGAGCCCGCTCGGTTCCTCTCTTCGGCAGCGCGTGATCAGCGCCGCCATCATCCTTCCTGTCGTGGCCGCCTGCGCCTGGTTCGGCCATCCCTGGATGACCCTGCTCGTGGGCTTGGTCGCTGGCCTTGGGGCATATGAGTTCGCCCACCTCGGGCGTCGCCTTGGGCTCGACATCGCCACCGCCATCCCTGTGACCGTCGCGGTGCTTCTGGCTCTGGAACGGGGTTTCTACGGTGGCCGCTACCAGGCGGGACTGCTGGCCCTTTCTGTCTTGTTCAGCACAATGTGGTACGTCTGGCGCAGTTGGCGTTCCGGCCATGCGACAGCGCCGACTGAGTCCTGGGCAGTCAGCGTCCTGATCGGTGTCTATGTTGGCTTCCTGGGCGGGCACCTGGCCGCCATCCGCATTATCGCCGGCGGCCTGCAGTGGCTGGTGCTGGGCGTTGTGGGCATGTGGCTGAGCGACACGGGCGCCTACTTTGTGGGCAGCACCCTGGGCCGTCACAAGATGGCGCCCAGCCTGAGCCCGAAGAAGACGTGGGAAGGCGCCGTCGGTGGCCTGGTTACGGCCCTGCTCTTCTGCGTTGTGTTCGCCTGGCTGAGCGGCATCGGCGCCTGGCACGGGCTGGCCGTCGGCCTGATGATCGGCCTCATCTGCCCCTTCGGCGACCTGGCGATCTCCATGGTCAAGCGCCAGAGCAAGGTGAAGGACTCGGGCAACCTGATTCCGGGCCACGGCGGCATGCTCGATCGCCTGGATACATTGCTGTTCGTCGCCCCGCTCGTCTTCTACTACGCCACCATCATCTACCCTCTGTTCCCTCGCCCCTGAGCGCCTCTGGCGCGGAGATGCTCTCCAGGCGAGACGTAAGGGTATCCTTGTGCATCGGCGTCCGCTCACTGGACCTGAGGCTGTTTGCGCTGCGGGCCTGGCAGCGTTAGTCTATGGGGTCGAGGACGGCTAAACAGCGCCAGTTTGACCGTTAGTTCGGGTTCATCGTGAGTTCGTCGTATGCTGACGGAATACGGCTTGGACGCCGCGGCCTCGAATCAGCGCCGAGACCTCGCGGTTCGTTCTCAACCATCGGAGGCTGCTACACCGGCAGCCACTAGGAAACGCAATAGCCTTGCTTCGGCCCGCAGCCTGGCGGGCCGCCTGAGGCTCTGGCAGGCCAGGCATAGCCTCGAGGCTATCTACGCCTCGGCTGCGGCGATGGCTGGGGGCTGGCTCTTCCTCTTCTGGCGCTACTCCCTGTTCCGTGTCGGCAAGGTGCCGCGCTTTGGCTTCGGCGAGGTGAAGCCGGAGAGCCAGCTTGCCCTGGACCTGGCTGCGTTCGTGTTGATCTGGGCTGGCTACCTCGGCGGTTACCACTTCCTGCGCCGGTCGCGCAAGTGGATTGGCGCCATGCTCGGCGCCATCGCTGGCAGCGTTCTGCTGGCTGTGGTGCTGAACGCGCTCCTCTACCCGATGGGGGCCCTGGACTTCTATCACTACTTGATGACGGTTGACATGGCCTTTCGTCACCACGTCAACCCCTACCTGGTGACTTACAGGCAGTTGCCAGCTCCTGACGTATGGGCAAAGTACGGTTTCGTCTTCAACCTGCCGCTCGGGTACGGGCCCGGTTGGCTGCTGCTCTCGTTGTTGCCGGCGCCGCTGGCTGGGTTGACCGACGTGATGCGAACGGTGTTGGTCTACAAGGGCTACACGTTGCTGCTGTTCGCTGGCACAGCGGTGGCCATCTGGTGGCAGCAGGGCAAGGGCCGCGCCGGCCTGCTGGCGGCCTACCTGTTCGCCGCCAACCCTCTTGTCCTGTTCGAGGGGTTGGCCAACGCGCATAACGACGTCATGGTGGCCCTTTTCCTGGTGTTGGCCGTGGTGGCTCTGGAGAAGCGTTCGCTGCTGGCCCTGCCAGCGCTGGTAGCCTCGGCCCTGATCAAGTTCACCACGGCGCCGCTTGGGCTGCTTTTCCTGGCCTGGATGATCTATCGCCGTTGGCCGCTCAAGCGCGTACTTGCCTCGGCTGCCCTCTGCCTGCCGGTGATGGCGGCAGCTATCCTGCCCTTCTGGAGCGGCGGCCGGCTGATCGGGGGCATGATGCGCGGCAGCACCGCCTACCTGCGCACTTTCTACTCGTCGTCGTTGCTTTCTCTGGGGCGGGAGTGGGCCATCGTCAGCGGCAGAGCGGATCCGAACGCGCTGATCCGCTACGGCGTGCTCATACTGGGTGCGCTGACGATCCTGATCGTGGCTCTCAGCCGACGGCGCACCAGCCCTATCCCGGCTGCCCTGGCCATCCTGCTCCTCGCCACCCAACTGGCCACCAACCTCTTCCCTTGGTACCTGGTGACGGTGGTCCCGCTGATCGCCATGTACAACGAGGAGCAGGAGCGGTGGTACCTGTTCATGGCAACCCTGCTTGGGCTGGTCTACTACCCCATCTCAACCTGGGTTTGGGCCAGGCTGCCGAAAGATCCGCCCGCTGTGCACATCTACCAGGCGCTGCTGCTGACTGTGCCCATGCTCGTCTACCTGGAGTACCGCCTGGGGCAGTTCCTTCTGCCGCACCTGCGCTTCACCCGCCGGCCACGGGGCATGGACCGCCACTATCCGCCCTTGCCCGGGGCTTAGGCCGGGCGGTCAGCGCAGCTTGAGCCAGAGGCGGATGGCTGCAGCCAGCCTCTCGCTGTGCTGGTCCTGGCCGGGCAGGCAGCGAGCCAGCTCCGCCTCCACGATGCGCGCCCCGACTTCGTCCAGGCCGGAGCGCACCGCGAGCACTTGGGTGAGGGTGGCCGTGCAGTCGCGCTTCTCCAGAATCATGCGTTGCAGGCCGCGCACCTGGCCCTCGAGGCGGCGCAGGCGCACCAGGACTTCGGCACAGCCGGCGCTGGCATCGCCTGCTTCGGCGATCTCTGTGGCGGTTGCTTGCTCCAGTTCGTCCATGGCTACTCTTGCCTCTATCCAGCCGTAGGGCTATACTATAGCAGACATACCCCAGTGGGGTATACTGATGCTATTCCAATAGGGATGGCGAGGCAAGTCAGTTGGGAGGTCGGCGTCATGCCCATTCACGAGTACACCTGCCAGCAATGCGGGCACAAGTTCGAGAAGTTCACCTTGATGTCGCAGACGCAGTCACCGAACTGCCCCGTCTGCGGCTCGGCTAACGTCAAGAGGCAGATATCGGCGTTCGCCAGGAGTGGCAGGAGCACTGGCTCGAGCAGCAGCGCTTCCTGCGCCCCCTCTGGCTGAGGGATCAGCAGACGCTGAGAGCAGTTGGCTCTCTTGTGACTGGAAGTGAATGCGAGGTTGAGCTGTGGCGGGCGAAGCGGATAGGGTGGCGGAGCTGGAGCAGCGCATCGCCGAGTTGAAGCGGCGCTGGCCCGCTCACTCGGTGAGCCCGGCTCTGTTTGAGCAGCTCGACGAGCTTGAGCGGCAGCTGGCGGAAGCACTGGCGGCCAAGCAAGAGCAATGCCAAAACAAGTAGCCTGTGTGGACTATGCCAGGTGCTTGCCGGAGCAGTGCGGTAGCGCCGCCCCGGACAGCGGCGGCTGCCGCGCTGTGGCCAGTTGCCGGAACAAGTTCCTGGTTCAAGATGTGCGTACAGAGCCACCTTACGGTGGCTCCGGCCTGTGCCGTGGCTGTGGCACCTGCGCTACGGCCTGCCCCTTGCGCGCCATCCGCATGATGTGAGGGCTGTCAGGCGGTTGGCCGGCGGCAGCCGGGGCGCTTGGCGGTGCGGGTCCGCAGCGCAGGTGCTGCCGGGGCTTGAGACTCGTCCTTTGCCGCCGGGTTTCAGGTTCGCCGGGAGGCGGGCGAAGGGAGTGGCTTGCACCAAGCGCGAAAGAGAGGGCGGTCACCATGGGGATCGCCCTCTCTTTGCGTCGTGCTGTCAGGCGAGGCGTCGCCGGTTGGCGCTGTGCCTATTCCGCCTTCAGCAGGTCCTCGATCTGCTTCTGTAGATCGGGGAGCACTTCCTTGGCCGTCTTCTCGCCCGACCATACCGGGTCCAGGGCCGGACTGATGGCTTTGGTAAAGATCTCCGTGTACTTAGGATGATATAGGAACGGCTCATCCGTGGTGAGTTTGTCGTAGTTGAGCAGGTCCGTGATCACGTGCATGCGTGCGTTGGGCTGCTTGGTTTCGTAGTACTTCAGCCACTCGGCACCGTTCTGGGGCATGGCGGGCAT
>DAOTVV010000218.1:0-7968 GCA_034436255.1 Anaerolineae bacterium | reverse complement strand
CGCCGCGCTTCGACTGTCAGGGCGATATGATCCGCTGCCAGGCGCGCATTCCCGAGTATGTGCTGGCGGAGGTACGCCGCCGCCACGGGGTGGAGCGGCTGCCCCAGAGCCACGGCGGCCTCGGGCTGGTGCACGCCATCGCCATTGATGCCGCCGGCATCCCCAGCGGCGCCGCCGATACGGGCGCCGGCGGCATGGCGTTGGGCGTGTAGGGACACAGATTCACAGGTAAAGGCCCATCGTCCTCACTTGCCCATCCCGAGCAGGCCCAGGAGCCAGTGGAGGATGGCACGGCTGCGCGCCAGTGCCTCGATGGGCGCCGCGGTGGGCGTCGCGCCCACAGGCTGGCTCTGATAGACCTGGCCGCCCAGGGAGACCATGACGCTGTCGCCGAGAGCGAAGTACTTGGTGGCCTGAGGATGGCGCGCGATCAGGTCGTAGAACGCGGGCGACCCAATCACCACCACCTGCGGCCTGGCCGTGGATGGGTCCACGGTCGTGTCGGTCCAGACGCCAGCGCGCAGCAGGAAAGCCTTATCACCAACAACAGCCACACTGGCTGCGGCGCCGCCTGAGCCGGACGCGACGCTAGTGCTGCCGGCGGCAGGGGCGGGTGCAGCCACCTGAGCGCCCTCCAGCCCGGCCTGGGCCTGAGCCTTGCTGACGGCGGCAGAGCCGGCTGCCTGGCTGGGCGCTGCAGCCAAAGCCTGCGCCTCGCCGGCAGCGATCTGCTCGCGGCCGCGGTCGCTGAGGGCCAGTTCCGGCTCCTCCACCAGGAAGCTGGTGTAGGGCGTGATGATGCCGTAGCGAATGCTCAGTTTCACGACCTGGTCCACAAGTTCGCGGCTCTCGCCGTGCAGGCGGATGTCGTTGAGCAGCCGGCCCACTTTGCGTGTCGCCCAGAGGCGGGGGATGAAGTCCTCACCGCCCGACCTGGCCAGGGCGAGGTCGCTGTAACGGAAGCGGCGCTTCTCGCCATTGACCGTGCCCGTGAGCTCCAGGCTGACGGTGCCGCCAGCCGCATACCGGCCGACGACAACCAGTTGGCTGCCGGCGAACAGGTCAGGCAGCGGCTGGGGATAGATGTCGCTGATGCTCGTGCCGCTCAGGGATAGCGCCACGTCGGCCAGGATGGGGGTGCTCACCTTGGCGTAGAAAGCGCTCACCTGCTCGTCCACCCGTTCGCCTGGGCGAACGTAAGCACTGGCGCCGCGCAGGTCGCGGGCGAGGTTATCCAGCAACAGGGTGTCCACATCGTCGCCCACGCCGAAGGGGAAGAGGCGCACACTCTTGGGGGCTGCCTGGCGCACGTCGTCCAGGATCTGCTGAGGGTCGGTCACGCCCTCGGTAGGCAAGCCGTCGGTGAGGAAGATGACGATGGTCGGGCGCTCGCGGTCGGCGCCGCTCATCGCCTCGAGCAAGGCGCGGTCAATGTCCGTATCGCCGACGGCGCTGATCCTGGCCAGGAAGGCCCTGGCATCGGCTCGCCGGCCCAGTGGTTGCGGCGCGCGGGCGAAGGCATTGATCGCTGTCGAGAAGCTGATGATGTTGAAACGGTCATTGTCATTGAGGTGGTCGAGGATGTAGGTAGCCGCTGCGCGGGCCTGCGCCAGCTTCTCGCCCTCCATGCTGCCCGAACTGTCGAGCACCAGGATGACGTCCTTGGCGACAACTTGCTGCGCTTTGGCGGCCACGTCCGGGGCGACCAGCAGCAGGAAGAAGCCGTCCTCGCCTTCGGGCTTGTAGCTGAGCAGGTTGGCGCCCAGCGCCTGTTGGGAGACGGTGTAGTAGAGGGCGAAGTCGGTGGTGGGCGTGACGTCGGCAGCCTCCCACCCGGCACGAACGTGATAGGCGCCATCGCGCTCGACGGCCACTTCATGGCTGGGGGAGTAGACGCTCTTGATGCTCTCCTTGCTGCGGATATCCACACTCACGGACACCTGCTGCAAGGGGCGGGAGGAGAAGCGCTCAGTAGACAGTGGGTAGACGTAGCGCACCAGGCCGCTCTCGGCCGTCAGTACCTGACTGTACTCGATCTCGACGCGGCGCTCGCCCCCAGGCGGGATGGGGAAAATGCTGGCCCGGAAGAGGTCGCGGCCGATGTACTCCAGCAGGGCCGGGTCGCGGCGCTGGCGCACGATCTCGTCGTAGATGGCGCGCGCCTCTTCCTGCGTGTAGAGCTTGCCCGGGAGCGGCTTGCCATCCACCCACATCGTGAACTTGCTGATGGCAGCGCTTTCGGGCAGGGGAAAGATGTAGGTGCCCTCGATCGTCTCGCCCCAGTCATTGACGAACACCTGGTCAATGCGGGTCGTGGCGACCTGGTCCGCGATTGTGACGTTGACGCGATGATACTTCACCGCCAGGTATGGCAGTTCCTCCGGCGGCACGGGAGTGCAGGCCTCGCAGGGAGGCGGAACAGGGATGATGAAGCCGTCCGCATGGGCCGGCACGGCCTGCCACAGCCAGTAGATCGCCGCCAGGGCAATGCCGAGAAGGACTCGCCTGAGCATCGCGCCCTCCAACTCGCTCGTTCTATGTTGAGGACGCATTCCAGGCGGGCATTGTTCCGCCTGGCGCGGGATCGGATCGTCCGAGCGGCCAAGAGCGGTTGCCGTGTCTATGCATCAGGGTGTATATCCTGCCTCATGCTGAGAGCGGGCACAGGTCGCTCCGGATGCGGCGCCGGCCTCGCTGAGCGTCGTCGGTATCTGGCGGCTTGGGGCCGGTAGCGGTCAGGCCTCGGCTGGGATTCGTGTGGGAGCGTGACGTATGGCGGAGAATGAGAGGCCAGATGCGGGCAAGCATCGTTTCGACCCGAGCCACAAGGGGCGGCTAGTGAGCGCCGAGCGCGAGCGGCGCTGGCAACCTGCCCTCTTTCTGCAGCGTCTACCGCTGCAGCCGGGGCAGACGGTGCTTGACCTCGGCAGCGGCCCAGGCTTCTGGACGTTACCTCTGGCCGAGATCGTCGGCCCGGAGGGACGGGTCTGGGCCATGGACGCGAGCCAGGAGATGCTGGCGACGCTGGCGGAGCGCAATCCGCCGCCTCAGGTGCGGACGGTGCTCGGCGAGGCGCCGCACATCCCCCTGCCCGATGCCTCAGTTGATCTGGCCTGGGCCGCCTTCTTTCTGCATGAGGTCGCGCTGCCGGCCGCGCTGCTCGCCGAGGTGGCGAGGGTGCTCCGCCCGGGCGGGCAGGTGGCTATCCTGGAATGGCTGCCCGGGGCGGCAGGCCGACATGGCCCAGGGCGGGCGGACCGGATCGCGCCCGAGCGTCTGCTCGCCATGCTGGCCGAGGCCGGATTCGTCCGGAGCAGCATCACCTGGCAGGACGGCGAGGCCTACCTGGCGCAGGCGCAGAAGCAGGCGGGCTAGGTTCGGCCGCCCAGAAGGCTGCTCTTATTTCTCCTCGGGGTTCGGCGCCAGGAAGCGGATCTCGACGTCGGCAGGCAGGGCCAGGCCAGCGGCGGCCTCCACGGCCTTGATCAGCCCTGCCGGCACGACACAGGCGGGATGGGGCAGCAGGCGCCGGGCCTCGGCAGTGATCTGCGGCCCCTCGCCGCGGTAGCTGAACTCCCGCATCGGGTCAACTTCGCGCACCGCTTCCGCCAGGCGGCGCATGGAAGGGCAATCGCTCTCGATGGTGAGGGTCACGGTGTAGTTCGGCGTGCTCTCACTGTGCACGCGCGTGCTGTAGCCGCAAATGCCAGCTTTGATCACAAGGTCGGCCAACGACTTCCTCCTTTCATTTCATTGAGTGTTTCACCCGGAAGTGCTCCCCAGCGATGGCGAGAACGCCGATGAACGCTGCTTCGCACTGGCAAAGAGATAAACCTGTCGCTCCGGTCGGCTTTCTCTTGCCGGCAACCACGGCAGGAGTATGCAGGGAACACAGACGGACGCCGATGGACGCCGACCGGCGCTGCCGGACAGGACATGTGTTGTTCAGTGTTCATCGGCGCTTACCCCGGTCCGCAGGTGCTCCCTTGTTTCCGCTGGTATGACGGCGGCTGCCGGAGACCTGCCCCTGCCGGCGATGTAGATGCCGCAGAGGATGACGGCGCCCCCGAGCACAGCCGTGGCCGGCGGCGGCTCGCCAAGCACGAAATAGGCGAGGAGGCTGGCGCCGACGGGCTCGGAAAGAGTAACCACCGCCACATAAGTGGCGGACAGGTGCTTGAGAGCCCAGTTCAGGCTGCTGTGGCCGACCAGCTGCGGCAGGATGGCCAGGCCCAGCAGCAGCACGTAGGCTGGCAGAGGGTAGGCGATCAGGCTGGCGCTGGCACGGTGCGCCAGCAGGGCCTGCGCACTCACTACGGCGCAGAGCACTAAGGCTGCGGCGCTGTAGACGGGCGTGATGTACGCTGTCAGCGACAGGTGCCGCCTGGCCCTGCCGCCGATCATGAGGTAGCCGGCCACGCCCACGGCGCCAGCAAGGGCGAGGGCGTCTCCCAGAAGGTGCGACCGACCGCCGCCGAAATCCCCCCAGGCGATGAGCACGGTGCCGGCCAGGGCCAGAAGCAGCCCCAGGACCAGGCTGCGGCCTGGCCGTTCGTGCAGGAAGGCCCAGGAGCCGATGCCGACGAACAGCGGCCCCATTGACACGAGCACGACCGAACTGGCTACCGATGTGAGGGCGAGCGAGGCGATCCAGGTGCCGAAGTGGAGGGCGAGGAAAGCACCGGAGAGCAGTAAGAGAGCCCAGTCGCGCCGGCCGAGCAGGCGCCATTCCTGCCGTTGCCTGGCCCAGGCATAGGGCTGCAAGAGCAACGAGGCGAGCAGCATGCGCCAGGCGGCAATCTCCAGAGACGGCACGCCCTGCGCTTGCGTCAGGCGCACCAGGACGGAACCGCAAGAGACGGCGGCCATGCCGAAGCTGAGCCCGGCGATCAGGCGCCAGCGGGAGAGGCCATCTGGCGGCGCGGCAGTTGCGGATACCATGTCGCTGAGGCTAATCCCAGCCATGCTTCCAGGCAAAGTCCGGCGGCGGCGCCGCGGCTGCCAGCGGGGATGGGGTGCGCCCTGGCCGCCCGCGCCCTGGCTCCAGGCCGATGATGTCGGCGGCGGGGAAGGCGTGTAGAATGGCGCCCGCCAGGAAGGCCAACTCAGGCGCGGTAACGGAATGGGAGGCCGCAGCCGCTCATGCGGACGATAGCGACAACGGAGCCGAGGATTGCCAATGGCAGGGGGGACAGGCGGGCCGAACGCCTGCTGATCGCCATCAGCGGTATGAGCGCCCCCATGGGCGCCGTGTTCAGCAACGTGATGCCGCTCTTCGCCCTGCGCATCGGTGCCAGCGTCAGCACCATCGGCGTCCTCTACGCCTTGCTCTGGATCACGGACATAATGCAGTTTCTGGCTGCGCCCAGGCTGCGTCGCGCTTCCAAGAGAGGCTGGATGATCGCCTGGTACGCGCTGTCTTCCATTTCCTTCGGCGCCATCTTCCTCATACCCTTCCTGCCAGCGCGTGCCGGCCTGGCAACCTGGGTGATGCTGAGCGTGGTCGGCCTGTACAATCTGCTGCTTTCCATCGGACTGTCGGCCTACTCCCCCTACGTCCGGCAGATGGTCCCGCTCGAACGGACTGGAGCCTTCCTGGGGCGCACGGCTGCTGTCATCAGCGGTGGGACGCTGGTCTCGTCGCTCTTGATGGCTGCTGCTCTGGGCCGCGAGCCGGGCATGTGGCGCTTCTACGCCATCTTTGCGGTCGCCAACCTGGCAGTTGACGCCCGCATACTGCTGGCAACGCGCCTGCCCCCGGACCGCGTCGAGCCCGGTGAGGAGGCGCCAAGGCAGGCGGCGCTGCTGGCGCCACTGCGGGATGGCGAGAGCCGCCGTTATGCCTGGGTGGTAATGCTGGCCACGGCTGTGCAGGCGCTGCCGGCACCTCTCTTCGCCCCGTATCTGAGCCAGGCTCTCGCCTTGCCGGATTCGCTCGTCGTGCTTGTGCGCACGAGCACGATGGTTGCATCCTGGCTGCTCGGCGCCGCCATCGGCAGAGCGGTGGACCGACTGGGGTTCCGCCTGCCCCTGGCCGCCGGCCTCGCCGTCTCCGGGCTGAGCCTGTTGCTGCTGCCCCTGCTGCGCAGCAGCACGCCTACGGGCATTGTCGTTGTGGCAGGGGTGCTATCGCTGGCGGCCTCGGGCGCTGGCGTGACCACGATCAACACGGCGCTCGGGCGCGAGCGCTTCGTGCGCGCGCCAGCATCCTTCGCGGCCGAGTTCTTGGGGCTCACCAATGCGGCAACGGGCATCGGGGTTGCCGCCGGCAGTGTGATGGGAGGATTGCTGCCTTCGCTGTGGCCGGCCCTGGGCCTGGCGCCGGCGGGCATTACGCCCGCCAGCTATCATCTGTCGTTCTTCGCCCTGGCGGCGGTATCGCTCCTGGCGGCTCTGCTGGCCGCCCGGCAGGGGAAAGGCAGGAGGACCAGTGCGCCTGTGCAGGCTTGACGGCTTGCCGGCGCTGTTACTCGGCCTGAGCCCGTTCCCGGCAGCGGCGACATAGGCCGGTGATGGTGATCTGGCCGGTGGCCGGGGCGAAACCGTGGTGTTGGAGCAGGTAATTGGTGAGCTCGGCCACCTCGGGCTCGCTCAGCGTGCTGATCTCACCGCAGGCACGGCAGAGAAGGTGTGGCTGCGGTGCCTTATCGCCCCTGAACTCCCACAGCCGCTCCTTGTGCCCCGTGTCTATGCAGGCGACGAAGTCTATGGCGGCCAGGAGTTCCAGGGTGCGGTAGACGGTGGCCAGGTCCATGCTGTTCGCCGCCGGGCCACCCTCGGCATGGACGCGTTGGTAGAGTTCCTCAGCGGTGAGGCAGCCCTCGGCATGGTGCAGCACCTCGAGGATTGCCTCGCGCTGCGGCGTGAGGCGCAAGCCGCGTCGCTTCAGTTCGGCACGGAACTTTTTCTCACAAGACACGTTCTCCCCCAGGGTACGAGGCGGCAGGCGGAAGGCCCGACCGGTCAGATGGATCGCTCAGGCTCGGGCCCGCCGCGCCGCCTCTTCACTACTGGCCCAGGAGGCGCAGGGCCTCTTGCAGGTGCCGGCTGGACTCTTCCATGGCAGCGGCCGCTTCGGCCATGGCGTCGGCGGCCGCTGCGGCGGTCTGCAGGCTGGCAGCGAGGCCGCGAACGCGGCTGGACCAGTCGCGGAATTCCTCGGCGTGCTCGGTGTTGTGCTCGATCCAATGCGGCAAAAGCTTGCGCGCCCGGTCCAGGTCCGTTGGCATTCTATGCCTCCCGTTGTATAGGTTCGAGGGTGACGACGTGCTTGAGGAAATCAACGGCTACCAGCCGTGCCGGCAGCGTCTTTGGGTCCTCGAAGAAAGTGGCGAAGCGCACGCCATCCGCCGTTTCTTCGAGAGCGATCACGTCCTCGGCCACCATCTCTCGCTTGCCGTCTTGCAGCAGGTACAGCTTCGCCTGACACATACTCTACTTGCTCTCCAGTTGCTCCACGCGCTTCAGCACCTCGTCCAGTTGCCGGCGCAGCTCCTCGGCCTGCTGGCGCAGCGCCTGAACCTCGCTCTCGACGCCAGTGGGCGCGCCTGCTGCCGTTGCAGGCTCAGCCCCGGCCGGCTCGGCGCCAGCTTCGGGCCGGCCCTCAGGCCCAGAGCGCCGCCAATCGCCCCACATTTCGCGCTTGCGCTGGGCCCGCTCCCACATGCGCTCGGCATGGGGATGGTGCGGCCGGCGACCCTGCCAGGGCCCCTCGGGCCAGCAGGCAGCAAAGGCCTCGCCAAACGCCTCGCCCACGGCGGCGCCGAAGCCGGCGAACCCGGGAATGAAAGCACGCTCCAGTTTGCCAGCCTTCGCCGCCTCTACTGCCTGGCGGACCGTGCCGGCGAACTCGTAGGCGGCAATTCCCTGAGCATAGAGCATGCCGATAAGTGGCGGCCGCACGCGGCCACTGACAAAGCCATCAACGCCGCGCCTTGCCGCCAGGCGGGCCACGATAAGGAAGGACGG
>DAOTVV010000217.1:0-20624 GCA_034436255.1 Anaerolineae bacterium | reverse complement strand
CTTCCTCGGTGCTCAGAGGTACTTCGTGCAGGGGATTGCCACAGCGGGCATAAAGCGCTGAATCGCCCGGAACAGCCAAAGCGCAAGACTAGCAGGAGGAAAGCATGCGCAAGCTCAGAGTTGGCGTAGTCGGCCTTGGCCGGGGCGTGTCGCACGTCGCTGCTTTTCACCATTGTCAGAAGTGCACAGTCGTGGCTGTCTGCGACCAGCTGGAGAGCAGGACGAGCGCGGTCAGCCGGGAGTTTGGCGTGCCGCGTACCTACTCCGACTACTCGGCCATGCTGGCAGGAGAGGAGCTGGACATCGTGGCCATCGCCACGCCTGATCAGGACCATGCCAGGCAGGCTTTGCAGGCCATGCGCGCTGGCTGCCACGTGCTTTGCGAGGTGCCGGCGGCGACCACCCTGGCGGAATGCGATGAGTTGGTGCGCGTCTCCGAGGAGACGGACCGGAAGCTGCAGATGGGCAATGAGGTGCGCTGGTTCCCCTGTATCCAGGCGGCCAAGAACCTAGCTCAGCAGGGCGATCTCGGCGAGCTTGCCTATGGCGAGGCCGAGTACTTCCACAATCTGGAATACCTCATGTGGACACCTGACGGGCAGCGCACCTGGCGCAACGACCTCGAGCACCCGCAGGCAACCACCCTTGCAGGCGGCATGCACGCCATAGACACGCTAAGCTGGCTGCTCGATGAGCCGTTCACCGAGGTCAAGGCTTACGGCAACCACAAAGGTATGCCCTACCGCGCCATAGACGACCTGACCGTGGCGCTTTACCGCACGCCATCAGGCTCCATCGCCAAGGTGGCCTCATACTACTCGGTGCAGCGGCCCTACTGCCTCTACTTTTCGCTCTACGGCAACAAGGGCAGCTTCGAGCGCAATCGCCTCCTCGACCCCAGAAGCGAGGCCAACGATGACTACGTCTTCTTCAGCCGTATTCCCTATATGGAGCGCATGATGCCTCTGCCGGTGGCCAAGTACCACCATCCAGGCTTTCCGGACATCAAGGGCCTGGGGCATGGCACCTCCGACTTCCTGCAGGCGGAGGATCTGGTTGATGCTATTCTCGAGGACCGCCAGCCAGCGATCAACGCTCGTGAGGCAGCCAACAGCTGTGCCGCTGCCATTTGCGCGCTGACTGCGGCAGAGAGCGGCAACACGGTGACCATTCCGAACTACAAGCTCTAGCTCGGTACTGCTGTGCCAGCGGGGACAGGCGCCGACTGGCCCAATTGGAGGTATGTATGCCAAAGCTGGCGTTGAAAGGTGGCAGCCCGGTTCACACTGCCCCCTGGCCCAAGTGGCCCGAGGTGGACGAGAGCGACGTGCAGGCGGTCTCAGAAGTCATCCGCAGCGGCAAGTGGGGCCGCCTTGGCGGCACCAAAGCGGCTGAGTTCGAGCGCCAGTTCGCCCAGTATCAGGGCGCTAAGTACGGACTGGGCGTCTCCTCAGGCACGGCCGCCCTGGAGATCGCTCTGCGCGCCATGAAGCTTGCTCCAGGTGATGAGGTCATCGTCCCACCCTACACCTTCATGGCCAGCGCCACCGCCGTCCTGCAAGTGGGGGCTTTGCCCATCTTCGTAGACATTGACCCGCGTACCTACAACCTCGATCCCGCCCTGATCGAAGAGGCGATCACCGACCGCACCCGCGCCATCATGCCCGTGCACTTCGGCGGCCTGGCCTGCGACATGGACGCCATCATGGCCATCGCCCGCAAGCATGATCTCTACGTGCTCGAGGATTGCTCCCACGCCCACGGCGGCAAGTGGAAGGACAAGGGCCTGGGTACCATCGGCGATGCCGGCGCTTTCAGCCTCATGTCGGGCAAGAACCTGGCTGCAGGTGAGGCGGGCATCATCATCACCGATGACCCCGAACTCCTGGGCTGGGCCGTGCTCTACCACGACTTCTGGCGCGGAGCGGTGCGCGCCGGCTCGGTGGAGTCGGACCTGCCCGAGGGCTGGAAGGTCCGCTTCCCTGTGCTTTCGGGCAACGAGCGCATGAACGAGATCGAAGGCGCGTTGCTCCTTTCACAGCTTGCCAAGCTCGAGGACCAGACCCGGCGCCGCTCCGCCAACGGCGACTACCTGAACGACCAGGTGGCCAAACTCGAAGGGCTGCGCCCCTTGCGCCGCGATAGCTACGTCACCCGCAACCCTTACCACATCCTCACCCTGCAGTACACCGGAGAGGGCTTCAAGGGCCTCTCGCGCGAGCGCTTCATTGAAGCTCTCAACGCCGAGGGCATCCCTGTGAGCGGGGGTTACCTGAAAACTGTCTATCAGCACCCCGTATTCCAGGAGGCACCGACGGCTCTGCCGGGTGGCTTCCCGGTCAAGGGCGGCTACTACGGCCGCGAGATAGATTACACCCAGACCCATTGCCCACAGGCGGAACGGCTCTGCCGCGAGGAGACGCTGTGGTTCGGCCAGCCAACCTTCCTGGGCACGAAGAAAGATATGGACGACATAGTCGAGGCCATCGAGAAGGTGCGCGCTAACGTGGACGAACTGCGGTAGAGAGGCCGCGCCCCAGGGGGGAGGTAAGAGCACGCGAATCGCGGATGGCTCTTGCTTCCCCCTATCAGCATGAATCCGCCTCCACCCGCGTTCAGCTGTGCGCCCTTGTCCTGCCTTATCCCGCCTTACCCTGCCTCGAGAGCATTTCAGGCCACTCGGGGCCGCCTCAGTGTAGAATCTTGCTCAGGAACAGCTTGGTGCGTTCCTGCGTCGGGCTATCGTAGAGCTTGCTGGGCGTGTTCTCCTCGATGATCTGGCCCTCGTCCATGAACAGGATGCGGTGCGCCGCGGCGCGGGCAAAGCCCATCTCGTGGGAGACGACAACCATGGTCATGCCCTCGCTGGCCAGGTCGGTCATCACGTCCAGCACTTCCTTGATCATTTCGGGGTCGAGAGCCGAGGTCGGCTCATCGAAGAGCATGATCTTGGGCTGCATCGCCAGAGCGCGGGCAATCGCCACCCGCTGTTGCTGCCCGCCGGACAGTTTGTCGGGATAGGCATTGGCTTTCTCGGGGATACCTACCTTGTTGAGCAGGTCCATGGCGATCTCGCGTGCTTCTTTATCCGGCCGTCTGCGTACCACCTTCTGCGCCAGCAGAATATTGCCGAGCACGGTGAGATGCGGGAAGAGGTTGAAAGACTGGAACACCATCCCCACCTCGGCTCGAATCCGGTTTATATCCGCCGACCTGTCTGTCAGCGGCATGCCGTCCACCACGATGCTACCGCTATCTACCGACTCGAGCCTGTTGATGCAGCGCAGAAGGGTGCTCTTGCCACTGCCGCTGGGGCCGATGATTACCACCACCTCCCCAGGGGCTACTTCCGTCGAGACCCCACGCAGAGCCTGAACCTTGCCGAATCGCTTGTAGACATCGCGTACCTGGATTATCGCTTTCTCACTCATTGGCGGACATCCTCTTCTCTACCAGGCGCGCCAGGCCCGACAGTATGAAAGTCAGGATGAGGTAACTGAAAGCGACCATGTTCCAACTCTCGAAGGCCCTGTAGGTACGGCTCATGTAAAGCCGGCCCTGTCGCGTCAGGTCGGCGACCGAGAGCACCGAGACAAACGACGAATCCTTCAGCAGGGCGACGGAATCATTGGCCAGCGGCGGCAGCACACGCCTGATCGCCTGCGGCAGGATGACGTAGCGCATGGCCTGGCCATAGTTCATGCCCAGGGAGCGTGCCGCCTCCATCTGCCCCCTGTGGATGGATTCGATGCCGGCGCGGAACACCTCGGCCAGGTAAGCGCCGTACCCCAGGCCAAGCCCGATAATCGCCGCGGCAAACTCGCTGAAGTTGACCTCCCTGCCAACGACGCGGCTCAACTCGCCTGTGAGAAAGGGGCGTACAACGAAGCCAAGGTAGAGCACCTGCACCAGCATCGGAACACCGCGAAACACCTCGACGTAGACGCTGGAGATAGTGTAGGGATGCAGGACCACAGGGGCCAGGTAAAGCAGCAGCCCGATCAGGACCGCCGCGCTCGACGAGAACCGCAGGCCCCCGAGCCCCGACCTGACCAGGCCATAATACAGCGCCAGCCCGATCGCGACCCGCACCAACCCACGCAGGATGTAGCTCACCGCAAACACGCTGGCGACGCCCCGTGGCGGTTTGGTCACCCGCCCCAGGCCCGCCAGCAACCCGAGAACGATCGCCAACAGGAAGGAATACAAAGTGACGAGCACCGTGACCTTAACGCCGGCGCTGAGAAACTCCAGAATGTCCACGCTGACGGTGCGCCAGTGCAGGACCGGCGACACCGTGGACATCATGTCAATCGGCCTGCCGGCCGCACTGGCTTTCACCGTCACCTTGAAGGTGGCCGACTGGTGATTGCCGAGGTCGGGCACATCCCAGTTGATCTCTTGCCCCGTTTGCTGCTTCGGGGCTGGCTCCGCCTTGACGAAGCTTAGCCCTGCAGGCAGCACTTCAGTAAGCGTCGTGCGCACCGCCTGCGCCGGCCCGTTGTTCGTGACGACGATCTCATAAACGAACTGCGACCCTGCCGATACTTCGGCCGTTGAGGCGACCCGGTTGGCCACCATGTGCGCCGGTGAAAGGATAAAGAAGCCGACCAGCCCGGCTATGCCCACCAGCACCATTGCCCACCAGGGCACACCGTCCAACCAACCCAAGAGCGCATCGGAAAGGGTGCGCGGCCTGTCGAATGGCAGGCCAGGACGCTTCGCGATAGCGGTCATCGTACCACCGTCATTCGTGATCTAATATCTTATGTCTATCGGCCACTGGAGCGCAGCCTGGGGTCGAGAGCGTCGCGCAGGCCGTCGCCCAGCAGATTGAACCCCAGAACTGTGAGCATGATCGCCAGCCCAGGAAAGAATACCGTATGCGGTGCCGTGAACACCAGGTTGCGGTGCTGCGCCAGCATCAGGCCCCACTCCGGCGTCGGCGGCAGGGCCCCCAGCCCGATAAAACTCAGGCCTGCCGCTTCCAGGATAGCCGAGGCGATGCCCAGGGTTGCCTGGACGATTAGTGGCGTGGCGGCGTTGGGCAACACTGTCCGCAGCAGGATGCTACCTGAGGGCACCCCAATGGCGCGCGCCGCTGTCACATACTCATGCTCCTTCACCGAGAGCACACTGGCACGCACTATCCTGGCGTACACCGGAATCGTGACGAATGAGATCGCGTAGAGCGCATTAATGAGCCCAGGACCGAGAATAGCGACCACCGCGATGGCCAGCAGCAGGCTGGGGAAGGCCAGCATGATGTCCATCAGGCGCATGAGCAGGTTGTCCAGCCTGCCCCCCAGGTACCCGGCGAAAGCGCCCACGATAGTCCCGATGAGAACGGCGCTGCCTACAGTGGAAAACCCGATAAAGAGGGAAACGCGCGTCCCGTAAATGACCCGGCTCAGCACATCCCGGCCCAGGGCGTCCATGCCCATCGGATGCGCCAGGCTTGGTGGCGCAAGGCGCGCGCCCAGAGTCTGCGCCGTCGGGCTGTACGGAGCGATGCTCGGGGCAAGGATGGCGATTAACACAAGAGAACCCAGTATGCTCATACCACCAATGGCAACCGGGTTCCTGCTCAAATGGCGGATCACGTCGCGGGCTGGTGTACGTCCCCGCCTATGCCCGACCTCAGCCGCAGGCCGGGACTCTCTCGGCCGGATCGCTTCTACATATTGTGCCATCTTCACTCGTAATGTATGCGAGGGTCTATCCAGGCATAGGTCAGGTCAACGAGCAGGTTCACGAAGACGAAGATTGCAGCGATCACAAGCACCGCTCCTTGGACGACCGGGTAGTCGCGCGCCAAAATGCGGTCTACGACCAGCCGGCCGACCCCTGGTAGAGAGAATACCGTCTCCGTAAGGAAAGCACCGCCCAGGAGATAGCCCACCTCCAGGCCGATCGTGGTGACAACCGGCAGAAGGGCATTTTTCATGGCGTGACGGCTCACCACCAACTGCTGCAGCAGCCCCTTGGCGCGCGCCGTGCGGATGTAGTCTTCGCCGAGAACCTCCAAGAGGCTCGAACGCGTCATGCGGGCGATAATGGCAACCGGGATCGTGCTCAGGGCCACCGCCGGTAGCACCAGGTGCTTGAGTGCATCCCAGAAAGCGCGCAGGTTGCCGGTGAGCAGCGACGCGAGCAGGTGAAACCCCGAGATGAAGCTGACAATGCCATACAGGCCGCTCTTAGGCGAAATGCGCCAGGCATCTGTCAGCGGCACAATGGTGATCCCCACGCTGGCGCGCCCCGAAGGTGGAAAGATCTGCAGTTTGAAGGCGAAGGCGAACATTAGGAGCAAACCTAGCCAGAATATCGGCATCGAGACACCGATGTTGGCCAGGACCATCGTCGTCAGGTCAACGACACTCCGGTTGCGCAGCGCAGCGATGATGCCGGCCGCGATGCCCAGGGTGATGGCAAGCACAGCCGCCACAATCGTGAGTTCGAAGGTCAGCGGCAGGCGCTCCGCCAGTTCTGCGGTGACGGGCTGGCCGGTCTTGATCGAGGTGCCCAGGTCGCCCTTGAGGATGCCGGTGAGGTAACGCGCGTACTGCACATAGATGGGGTCGTTGAGACCCATGCGGTTGCGGAAATCCGCGCACATGGCCACGGTGGCCCGCTCTCCCAGCATGATGCGGCAGGGGTCACCCGGAATCAGGCGCAGCATCGAGAAGGTCACGACTGATATCCCAAGCAACACTGGGATCAGCATGGCCACTCGCTGGGCGATGTACCTGGTCAACTACACCTCCGCGGCGTCACCCTGTGCCTAAGCTGACGCCGCTCCAACCTTTCCATCCACCTAACGCATGGATGTGAGGCACCGTTGCCCCACATCCATGCACTCTCGCTCGAGAACCGGTCTCTACTGGCCCTTGAAACCACCGAAGAAGGTGACGAAGTAGTAGAACTCACCGGTGCGACCCTTGTGCAGGGGGTTCTGCGGATCCCACTGCCGCTCGATGTTGGTGACCACCGCCTGCGCGTTGAAGGGAGTGCCATCGGTGAACTTCACGCCCTGGCGCAGATGGAAAGTCCACACCGTCGCATCGTCGTTGGACTCGTACTTCTCGGCCAGCACCGGGATGACCTCAGTGGTGCCGGGCTTGAAGCCAAGCAACCCTTCGGTTATCTGGTTGCAGACCTCGAAGGACTCGCCATCAGTCTCGTCCGAACAGTCGAGGGACGAAGCCTCTCCCGCTTTGGCGTAGACGATCGTGTCCGACCCCTGCTTGCTCACCAGCGAGTAGACCTCGGAATTCAGCGGGCTGGCCACCAATCCCTCGATGGCCTTGCTGGCCGCCATGGCCGAGCCGCCGTAGGCAATGGGGACCATCGGCACGTGCTGCTTGATGAGTTCATTGACTTTGTCGTAGTCAGCCTGGCGCTTCGCCTGATCAGCGGTGCGGCCAGCGTCCTGAAGCAGGGCCACTATGTCGGGGAAGGGCTCGCCAAACTGCTTGCCAGCGCCGGTGCCCATGAAGTGGAAGTCCAGCCAGTTGGTTGGGTCAGCGTAATCGCCCAGCCAGCCCAACATACCCATCTCATACTTGCCCGCCGCAGCCTCATCGAGGAAGGTGCCGGATTCGACCACATTCAGTTTGGCGTTGACGTTGCACTCCTTAAGCTGCGCCTGGATAGCCTCGGCTATCTTCGCCGGCTCCGGGAAATAGGCGCGCGAGGTGTCACGCAGGCTCAGCGTCACATCGAGGCCGTTGGGGTAGCCGGCGTCCGCCAGCATCTGCTTCGCCTTGGCCGTATCGCGCGGATACCAGGTCATACCCTGGGTGAAACCGAACAGGCCGGGCGGCATGAACTGATCGGCAACTTGAGACGAAGGCGGATAGAAAGCCTTAACAAGCGCCTCGCGGTCCAGGCACATGCCGACAGCCTGGCGCACGCTCTCATTGTCGAAAGGCTTCATGTCGCGGTTGAACCAGAGATAGCCGACATTGAAGGCCGGACGGTCCAGGACCTGCACGTTAGGGTCGGCCTTCGCCGTGGCAAAGTCGTCCGGCCCAAGGTTATTGATGATGTCAACAGTGCCGGCCTGCAGTTCCAGGAAGCGAGCCGCAGACTCGGTGATCGGCCGCATGATCAGGTTAGGGGTCTTCGCTTTCGTCCCCCAATAGTCTGGGTTCGCCACCAGCTTGATGTGATCGTCGCGCACCCATTCGGAGAGCATGTACGGGCCGGTGCCGACCGGATGGCTCACCAGGTCGCCGCCGCCGCCATACTTCTCCAGGTTTGCCGGGCTCTGGAAAGCCATGGCGTTGAAGGCCATCTTGTAGGGGATGGCCGGGTCGGGGTTGCAGAGCGTGAGCTTGACGGTGTAGTCATCCACCGCCTCGATGCTCTTCAGGTTGCTCGCGCCCTGGCATGGGGCCACAGCCGCCTGCGGCGTGCCACTGGCCGCCGCTTCCGGCGTCGCAGCCGGCGTCTCGGCGGCTGCCGGCTGAGCGGCGATTATCCATTTCTTGTAGAGGGCATCATACGTGCCATTGGCCTTCACCGCCGCCAGCCCCTTATTGATCGCCGCCAGCAGCTCGGGTCGCTTCTTGCTCACTGCGATGCCGTACTGCTCCGAGGTGAGCATGCCCGACATGAGCACGATCTTGGCGCTGGGGTTGGAGGCGATGTACGCCTGAGTGACAGGCAGGTCATTCACCACAGCCTCTACGTCCCCGGCGATAAGCGCCTGGAAGGCAAGCAGGGCGTCATCGTAGCGGCGCACGTTTGCTTCGCCATACTTCTCTGTTGCCGTCTTGTCACCAGTGGTGCCAAGCTGAACGCCAATCTTCTTCCCTTGCAGGTCATCAGGGGTCTTGTAAGGCGCGCCCTCGCGCACGGCGATCGCCAAGCCAGCATCAAAATAGGGGTCAGAGAAATCCACCACCTGCGCCCGTTCTTGCGTGATCGTGGCTGCGGAGATGACGGCATCGAACTGACCACTCTGAACGGCCACGAAGATGCCATCAAAGGGTGTGTCAATGAATTGAGGCGTGAACCCGGCCTCTTTGCCGATGGCAGTCATCAGGTCAATGTCAAAACCGACGATGTTGCCGTTAGCGTCCTTACTCTCGAAGGGAGGGAAGGCCGCTTCCGTCCCCACCTTGATGGTGCCGAGGCCAGCGGATGTCGCTGCGGTGGCAGCTTCGGTAGGAGCGCTCGTGGCGCTCGTCAACTCCTCGCTGGCAGGCGTGGTCTTGGCCGGCGCCGGCGTGGCTGCTCCGCCGCACTGCACAATAAGCAGGGTGGCGACGAGCAGGCTCAGCACAAGGAACAGCCGCTTCTTGGTACGCATATGTGGTTCCCCTCCTAAAGAGTTTGAAGAATGCACATCAGGGCCAAGAACGGGGCGACACGATTGTTCCGGGCCGCTGTCGTCATTGACGCACTGTCCGGGGCGCCTCGGCCAGACCGCGAGGCATGGACCAGACGTCGCCAGCAATATAAGGGCATACCACGCGATGCGTCAAGAATCCAACGCCCTCTATGCTACGCCGCCCGGCCATCTATCCTCGATTGCCATATTCTCAGACCTGCCGGCCCGCTCGACAAGCGCGTTCCACCGCAACACCTCCACGCCCATCCTTCTTGTTCCTCTCGCCGGAGCGGACTACTATGCTGGGCGCATCTCAGTCAAGCCAGGCGCCGCAGCAGCCGGTGCCCGGCCATTAGAGGAGCCTGACATGTCGCAACCTACCCTTCCACGAGTCCCCTTCGCCGGTCGCCAGGTCAGCCGCATGCTCCTGGGTGGCAACCCATTCAGCGGCTTCGGACACCATCCGGAGTTGCCGGATTTCGACCGAGAGTTGTTGGCCTACTTCACTGACGAGAAGATCCTGGAGACGATGACGCTCGCCGTCCGCAACGGCATCAACGCCTTCCACGGCCGCGGCGACGAGAAGGTATTCCGCTGGCTGGCGAACTATCGCGCCTGGGCGGCCTCGCAGCCGGACAGGCCGGAACTCAACTGGCTGGCGCAGACGGCGCCCGATCGCTATCCCGATGGGCGCGTCGAACCCAATATCGAAGCGATCGCCGCCAACCAGCCCATGGCCATCTACATCCATGGCGGCACAAGCGACACTTTCGCCGACGAGGGCCGCGTTGACGAACTCAAGCGTCTGGTCGCCTACATCAAGAGCCTCGGCTTCTTCGCCGGCCTCGGCTCGCATCGCGCCAGCCTGATCAGGCTGTTCGAAGAACGCGACTTCGGGGCCGACTTCTACATCCTCTCCCTGCGCGATATCCCAGAAGAGGATCGCGTCTGTGAGGACGAAAGGGCGGCTGCTCTCACCATACGCGAAGTGCCGAAGACATTCGTCGCAATCAAAGTGCTGGCGGCCGGGCGCTTGCCCGTGGCCGAAGCCTTCCAATATGCAGCGCGCACGCTCAAGCCCGGCGACCTCATGACTGTCGGCATGAGGGACTACGAGGTAGCCACCAACGTTCGCCTCGCCGCCCAGGCTTTCGCCGATGCCGGGCAGGACCCTTCGGCCAGCAACTGAGCCCCAGCTACCAGGCAGGCACAGCCAGGGGGCCGTCCTCACTTATCCTGGGACGAAAAAAGCGGGGCCAATATGACGGCCCCGCTCGCTGCACACCCGATGGACTGACGATCAGAAGATCTCGTCGTCCTCCTCCTCGTCTTCAAAATCCTCGTCCTCTACCTCTTCCTCATCCTCAAGCTCTTCGTCGAACTCGTCTTCTTCGTCAATCTCGTCCTCGTAGCTGCCCAGGTAGCCCAGGGTAAGTGGCTCCGTCTCGATGACTTCCAGTTCCTCGCCGCATGACTGGCAAGTGACTTCGTCACCGATCTCCGCGGCACTGCTAACCCGCACCCGCGCGCCACATTCTGGGCATTTCGCTATCTTCATGGCGATGCCTCCCTCAGTTAGTTCACACACACCGCGTACCGCTCAATTTCCCTGATGATATGCAGGCACCCGGATTGCGCAAGAACTGGCAGCGTGGCACGGCCCCGTCCAGGCAATGTATACTGCGGGCCAGGCTACTCCAAGGAGACGATGCGACGGCCCGAGCGATCGGCCTCCTGCGGGAAACGTCCCTACACGCGCAACTGAAGCGATGGTACGCCCAGCAAGGCGATAGCTTCGAGGTGAGCGTGGATGGCTACCAGGTGGACATCGAGCGCGCCGGGCTACTCATCGAAGTACAGACTGGCGGCTTCGCCCACATCCGCGCCAAACTGGAAGCCCTGCTGCTAAGCCACCCTCTACGTCTGGTGCATCCTGTCGCTGTCGAAAGATGGCTGGTGAAGATGCCGGAGGAGCCGGGCCAACCTGCCAGGCGCCGGCGCTCCCCAAAGCGTGGCAACCCCTTGCATCTGTTTGACGAACTGGTCAGTTTCCCTCGCCTGGCACTGCACCCGCGTTTCTCGATCGAACTGCTGCTCACACAGGAAGAGGAAGTCAGGCGCAACGATGGATTGGGCAGTTGGCGCCGCCATGGCTGGAGCATCTGTGACCGCCGCTTGCTTGCCGTGGTCGGCAGCCGTCTGCTCAGGGCTCCCGAGGACTACCTGGCCCTGCTGCCTCCTGGCCTGCCCGAGCCCTTCACCACTGTTGACCTGGCGGCCACGGCAGGGCTACCGCTCCGCCTGGCTCAGCGCACAGTCTACTGCCTGCGCCAGATGGGTCTGCTCGCCAGCGCCGGAAGCCATGGCCGTCTGCGTCTGTGGAGCATCGGGCGGAACGACCCATGAGGGCCGGCCAGTCCGGGCAACAGGAGCCAGAAGCCAGCCAACATGGGCGCCTCACCTTGAGGGTAACGGAGCAGCAGCTTGCTATCTGCCGCCTCCCGCGTGGGGCAGCCCTGCCGGAGGGGGCAGAGCGCTCGGCTTTCTTCTCGCTCACCTGTACTCCGGAGGAGACTTCGCTCGTCTGCAGTGAAAGCGATACCCCACCGGATGCCGCGTGCTCCCTGGGGTGGCGCCGCCTGCAGGTGCTCGGGCCACTGGACCTCTCGCTAATCGGCGTACTGGCAGGACTGGCCGCTGCTTTGGCCAGTGCTGGCGTCAGCATCTTCGCCCTATCCACCTACGATACAGACCACCTCCTGGTGCGCGAGGAACAACTGGCCGCGGCGGTAGCTGCTTTACGGCAGGCGGGGTATCGGGTTCTCGAACTCTAGCGGCAGCCGATCCGTCTCAGCCCACGCCTCCGGAGCGAATGGGCTCCCTGCGCATCTCCTCAAAGAAAGGCGTCCGCCGTTGCTCCACGCAGGCGCAGGCATAGAGGAACATGGCCGCCGACCAAGTCTGCCAGTCCTCACCACGGGGCGTCCCATCCTGGGCTTTGAACCACTCGTTGAAGCCGAAGGCAACCGGCTGCGATCGTGCCGGGCGGACCAGGCGCGCCAGGGCTTCCAGCCGCGTCTCCGCCAGGCGGAAGCGCCCGGCCGCCACCAGCGCCGCCACATAGAAGCCGCAGATGAAAGGCCAGACCCCGCCGTTGTGGTAGTCTCCCGCGGGGCCGTAGATCTCATAGCGCGGGTGCCAATCGGGGTCCCCCGGATGCATGTAAGGGAGCAGGCAGGGAGGAAGCTCAAGAGCGAGTTCTCCCTTCGCCCGAAGGGCATCGCACTCCTCCTCCACCCAGGCGACCAGCTGCCTCGCCCGGGAGCGCGAGGCGATGCCGAACAGTATCGCCAGGCTGTTGCCCAAGAGGTCAAACCGCTCGTTGCCGAGCACCTTGTACGACCAGAGGGCGTAGTAGGGCTTGTGAGGCACAACCAGGCCCTCGTGCACATGTTTGTGCCGCCGGTCCGCTGTTATCTCGAAACGGTTCATCAGCCTGTTCAGCAGCTCTGCCTCTTCATTGAGGCCATAAAGGCGCAGGTAAGCATAAACGAGGGTATTTACGTACAGCCCGTACCCCAGCACCCAGTGCTCGTCCCGCCAGTCGCTGGTCGGCTGCTGAGCGACCATCACCATGTCGTCCGGGCTCTGGTAGGTCATCCACTGCAAGGCTTTGGCCGCCGCCTCCTCAAGAAAGGTCGGCTCGCCCGCCACACGCCGGTATAGCGCCAGGCCAATCAGGAACAGCGGCGTCGTGTCGCTCGCGCCGCGATCAAGCGGATCGTGAGCGAGCGAAGTGATGTGCCCGTGACGTGTCTGATTCCGTGCCAGCGCCAGTAGTACCCGTCGGAAGGTCGAGATCAGCCGCTCGTTGCCACTCACCAGAATGCCGAGCCCGGCGATCATCTGGTCGCGGGTGTAGGGCTCGGGATAGCCCCAGCCGGCGGTGCGCGGCAGGCCCTGGCATGGGCCATGAGAATTGTGCAACAACACTTGCAGGGCAGCCTGCTTGGCAGCCGCGATGATATCCGAGCCCATCTTCACTCCACCTGCCGAAAGCTAGACAATACCGAGGCGATCGCCCAGCAGGCGCACGCATTCGCGCGCCACGACTCGATAGTCGTAACGCTCCACCGCTCGCCGCCGGCCGGCCTCTCCCATGCGGCGACGCAGGTCGGCGTCGCCCATCAGCTGCGTCAGGTAGTGCGCCAGGTCCTGCACGTTGGCCCGGTAACCTGCCACTCGAGGCCGGTCAAACACGATATGGTGTCCGTCCTCATAGCCAGCTTCATGACCGACCACTGTCTCCCTGATCGTGACTTCAGTGGCCACTCCGGCCAGCAGTGCCGTCTCGCCGTGCACAAGCGTGTCGAGAAAGGCCATGGCACGCATAGCGATGACTGGCTTGCCACACGCCCCGGCCTCGACCTGCGGCATGCCGAAGCCCTCGAGGCGAGACGGGGCGACGTAGATGTCGCAGGCGGCAAGCAAGTATGGCATGAAGTTGCGCGATACTACCTCTTCCGAGTAGAGCACATTTCGCTCGATCCCGAGCACATGAGCCAGTTGCTTGTCTTCCAGATTCTGGCGATCGGTGCGCTCTTGCGGCCAGACTTTGCACACATACTTCCAGCGGGGGACGCTGCCGTCAACCAATGCCAGCGCCTGCATCACCTCTTGCGCCCCCTTGGACGCCGCGTCGCCACCGACCGTGAGCAGCATCAACTCGTCGGGGGCGATGCCGAAGGATTCGCGCACCGCCAGCACCTTGGGGTCGTCGGGCGCACGCGGCTGAAAGGCATCGGTGTCTATGCCAACCGGCAGGACAGCGATGGTATCCTCGCGAATGCCATCCCGGACGTAGACCTGCTTCACCCATGTAGAAGTCACCAGGATCAGCGGCAGGGAGTTGAGCACCTCGCGGTAGTTGGCGATGTAGCCGTCCGCAACGAGCCAGGGCACAGCCAACACACCATGATGCTGAGGATGCAGGATCAGTTCCGGGGTATAGCCCCAGTAACCGACCCCCAGCGCGATGTCCGGGCGATACCAACGGTAGTACCATTCCTTCTCTTTGGCGGCACGGTAGTTCACAGCCTGGACGTCAACGCCCAGGCTACGCAGGCCCTCGAACAGCATCTCACCCTGAGTGGAGAGGCCAGCGGGGACCGGCGGATACTCGTAGAGCAGCAGCACCTTCATAGGCATCCCTTCTGTAGCAAACGCTCGGGCAGAGCCTGGCCGTTGCGTAAGCAATAGAACGCCTCCGCTTCCGGCACGACGCGCCCTTCCCAGCTATCTGGCGCAAAGCCATACACACCGGTGACAAGTTCTCGTTTGGCCTCCAGGATAGCTCTCGGCAGCATTTCCACATAATCCGCATCCTGGCGCGGCCGGGGCAGGTAGGCACCACCGCCATCCTCGTAGGCGAATAGCCACAACTCACGGGCCACGAGCTCGCCGCCACGCCAGAGGGCAGATACCACCCGGCTGACCTCCTCATGGCGCCGGTGCCGTGTGTATTCGCCCAGCGGTCCGTGCGTCAGTACGAGGTCGAAATGGCGCCGCGGCAGGATGCCGAGCAAAGCAGCACCGATATCCTGATCTCGAAGTGGCTTCTGTTCCGGGCCGTCGTCGAGGTCGGCCATCGCGCCGTCGGCACCGTAGCGCTCCAGGGCGCGCCGGAAGCGAGGGGCGCGGTCGGGGTCACTGGCCCGGCAGAGTGTGCCAACAAACCAGTGCCACCCGGGATGGCCGAGGATGAAGCCACCCGCCCAGAGCGCCTCATCATCCGGGTGAGCCACCAGCACGGCCGCCCAGAACGCCTCTTGCTCTTTGGCCGAGGACTCAGATCGATCGCCAACGCCATGAGGTGCGATCATCCCGGGCGCAGCCGGCCCCAGAAGAGAGAGGCCTCGTCGCACCGGTTCCACATGGGTGGCCCCGGCCGGTCGTTCAGCGCACCTTCTGTAGGAAGTCGCGCGCTTGCTGCTCCCACTCGCGCGCCTCGACGATGACCTCAGTCTTCCTCCCCGGCTCGCGCGTGGCCGTAACCTGGACGTAGCCGCCCCCGCCCTGAAAGTAGGCACAGTTGGGCACACTGGGATCGTACTCGAGGCCCAGACCGCCGGCACCAAAGAACTGCCGCGCTCGATCCATGACCTGCTCCGGAGTGAGCCCGGACTCAACGCTGTAGGTGATCACACTAACCTCCCTAACTACTAAGACTTAACGCTATCTACCGGCCAGACTGGCACACTTCCGCCCACTCCGTCAGCCTTGCCGGCCGCTCCAGCAACTGGTTCAGGATAGATAGATCAGGGCGGAACTCTCCGCCGGCCACGGGCCGAAGCGAAGGCCCTCGTCCATCAGGGCAGCGCCCGTCGCCTGCCATATGCGGCCGTCGTCGGCGCTCTCGAGCGTGTACACGCGCTCCTCGATAAGGCCGTCAAGCTTGACGCAGTGCTCAGCAGCGGCCCCAGGCAGGATGAAGACGAACAGCAGGGCCTCCTGACCGTCGGGCATCACATACTCGAAAGCCTGCCACCGGTCTCCGCCACCACTGCGCAGCGGTTGCGCGTTCAGGCGGTAGAGATCGGCCTCGCGCACAAAGGTGCGCACGCGCGTCTGGTAGGCGTGCGCATGCTCCGCCAGGCGCCGGCGCACCCAGTCCGGGGCATCCGGCAGCTTCAGCGAGTACCCCATCCAGTTGAGCATTGACATGCGTGTGTAGTAATCGAGCCTTTGCCGGGTGAGCCCGGGATCGCGTGGATCAAACGATTGCTGGGGCACTCGCTCCCTGTTGCCGCGCCACTCGGAGAACGGCCAGTGCAGACAGGCGCTCGGGGCGAGCATGCAGGTGGCACCCCAGAAAAGCTGAAGGTCGTGCACCGGCCAATCCGGGTCGCTGAGGAAAGTCATATGCGTCTGGCTGAGCATGCCAAGGTCAATCCGCAGGCCACCCGAGGAGCAGTTCTCGAGCACAACATGAGGGTGATTACGTCGCACGCGCTCCAGAAGGGCGTAGTAACCCCGGTAATGCTCGAACAGTCCATCGCCGGCGCCATGACCGTGATCGGTGCGGTTGCAGCCAGCGCCGGGATCGAGATTGAAGTCCAGCTTGATCCAATCAGCCCCGTACTCGACGATAAGGCGCTCAAGCACCGAGTACGCCCACTCTCGCGCCTCGGGGTTGCCGAGGCAGACGTAGCCAAGCGACCGGCCGTCCCGCTGCGCAATGAACTCGGGGTGCTCACGGTTGAGGCTGGCCTCCGGGCCGACGGCTTCGATCTCGCACCAGATGCCGAACTTGAGGCCCTTGCTGTGGATATACTCGCCCAGGGCAGCCAGGCCACTGGGGAAGCGCTCCTGATTGACAACTTGCCAATCCCCGCGGAGTTGGCTCCAGTGCAGGCCTGGCCGGCCGAACCAGCCGGCATCCAGTGTGACCACTTCCAGGCCCATCTCAGCCGCCTGGTCGGCATTCCGGCGGATGACCTCCTCGCTGATGTCCACGTCCTCGTATGGCCACCAGTGGTTCCACTCGACAGGCAGAGTCTCTGAGAGCACACAGGCCGGGTAGGCGTAGTCGCGGCCCCAACGGGCCAGGTATTGCGAGGCGGCGTTCAGGTCCGGCAGGCTGAGCACCATGACAACAGCCGGGCTCACCACGCTCTGCCCCGGGGCCAGCACTTTGCAGAACTCCCAATCGCTCAGCCCAGCGCTGATGCGGTAGCAGTCCCCATCCGGCTCGAAACGTATCGCCCAATTGCCGGACCAGGCCACGGCGATTGTGATGCGCAGGTCCGCATTGGCGACGCTCGCCCAGGGATGTCGCCCGTGGCTGCTGCGGCCGGTCCGGTTCTCCAGCAAGAGGGCCTGACCATTCAGAATATCCTTCTGGGGCTCGAACTCAGCCCCCCACTCGCTGGTGAACGATAGCACCTCCCAGCCTGACACATTCATGCTCAGGCTGATGCTATCCAGGCGCTCGATACTGAGAGGACGGCTGCCGATGTTGGTCACCTCTAGCCACTGCCGCTCGACCAGCCCTTCCGGGTAAGACTCTTTGACGATGGTGGCGCGAACTCCGAGCGTGTCATCTGCAAAGCCGGAGCGACGCTGCGTGGCACCATTGGCCAGATGCACCGTTTCTGGCTCGGCGGGCCACCAAGAGCCGTCATCGAGCGAAAGGAACCGACCATCAACAACAAGAGCAGCAGAAGCCTGTAGCATCTCTTCGCCTCCAGCAGGCAGTTACCGGTGTACGCCCAATCGCCGCCGTTTCCCCTTCGTATGGCTGCGCCCATTGAGCAGGAGGCCGGCAGCGCCCAGGCACTGCCAGCCCTTTAGCTCTCCCTAATAATCCTCAGCGCTCAGCCAGTCCCGCAGGCGGGCAAGGGCAAGCCTGGGGCTAGTCAGCACTGGCGCCGGCATGCTTGCGACGTCCTCCGGACGCAGCGCCTCAGCGGCCGACGCCTGGGCGACAAGGACCACGTCCACCTGACGTGCCAGGCTCAATAGAGCCTCGCGCACAAGGGCGTCGTGCTCCTCGCGGCGGCCGGCCCGTGCCGCCGCCATGGCCTCCGCCCGCAGGGATGTGATCACCGCCACCTCCCTGCCCATCTCAGCCGCCTCTCTGCGCACGAGGTCGCTCACAGACTGCAGCGTGGCCGGCACAGTCGCGAAGACACCGATGCGCCTTGCCTGTGCCACCGCCTGGCGCACCATCGGTTGATCCACTTTGAAGATGGGGATGTTGAGCAGGGGAGCGGCAACGTCAACCGCGGGGCTCATCGCCGAGCAGGTGAGCAGGATGACGTCCGCGCCATCTTGTTCGGCATTGGCCGCCAACTCCACGATGCGCCGGCACATGGCAGCCGTCACCTGCCCTTCACGGATGATACGGCCCAGCAGGCCTTCATCCACCAGGTGGAACACCGGCAAGCCGGGCAGCATCTCCCTGGCCAGGGCCCCGAAACTGCCTGCGAGCCCGGCCACTGTGTGGATCATGGCCAGGGTCTTGTCCTGCGCCCGCCCTTCGCCCGCCAAGCTAACCCCCGTCAGCGATCTCCTTCGGCTGAGCTTCCATTGCCTCGCGCAGCAATTCCCTCACGCGCGGCGTCGCCTGCTCCACGAACACGCGCGCCAGCATGGCGCCGTGCTCAGCGCTGGCCTCCTTGGCGTTGGCGGTGCAGCCTTCACGGTTGGGGTCGAGTTCACCCTCCGGCAGGCGAGAGAGGTCAACCAGGTCGGGCCGGTAATGCATGAGCAAAGAGGTCTCGTTCTTGCCAGCGTGGTCGCCGCCGGAGACGTTGACCCAGGAAGCGGGAACGTAGTCCGGCATGGCGAGAACGCGCACGTTTGCATGCCGCTCGACGAAGTGGTCCACCGCGGCGTTCAACGCCTCGACATGCTTGTTGCCGTAGTGGCCCATTAGCAGAACGATGGCCCTGAAACCCTCGTCGTAGAGGTTCTCCAGGTATTCATAGGCATACTGCGTCACCAGTTCGCGGCTGAACTCAAAGGTGTGCGTGAACCCCTGCCAGGGGCGCATCGTCTGGTAACCGCAGTACACCGGCGGCAGCACTACGCCGCCCGTCTCCCGGCAGAGGTCCAGGGCCATGTTGTAGGCTTTGATCGTATCCAGCCCGATGGCATTGTGCACGCCGTGCCACTCCAGAGCTCCCCACACCAGATAGGCAAGCGGGCACTCCCGCAGCACGGCATTGATCTCGCGCGGCTTCATTTCCTCGAGCTTCACAGTTCACCTCCGCGGCGGGCAAGCAACGAGCACCCACGCGACCACTAGCATGGCAAGAGCTGGTCCGCCTGTCAAGGCGATGGACGCAAGGCGGCCGGCTAGGCAATATGCACTGCCCTCACGCCGCTGAACCGGCACAACTCATCCAGCTCGCGCACGTAATCCCCCTGGACGAGATGCAGATGGTTGGCCTGCAGGGTCTCCACCAGTTCTTGCGGTCGTATTGCCAGGCGGATGAAAGCGTGCGGCCAGATGGTGCTCGCCCCCTCGACCTGCTCAAGTGGCAGGCCAAGGGCCTCGCCCTTGGCGATAAGCATGCGGTAGCCCTGTTCGTCGCGGCTCAAGCGAGCCAGGGTCATCTCTCCAGCCGAGAAAACGAAGCGCACGTGGGCACCGCCACCGAGGTATTTCGCCGTGCAAGGGCAGAGCGTCACCCGGGCAAGCGCTTCCTCGCGGCCAGCGCCCGCCGCAGCGGCGAACGACACCGGTGCAGCGCCGCAGTTGGAGAGGACGTAGACGTCCCTATCCCGGTCGTAGAAGCGGATGTCCATGAGTGCTGCCGTCCGGCCGGTCGCAAGCTGCATTGCCAGCATCGTCAGCGCGCCGTCGGCATCGGCCTCGCAGGAAGTCGGTACAGCTTGTTTCTCGCCTTCCCAATCGGCCGGCTCGCTGAGAAAGGCCGGCGTCAGGCACTGGGCCACCTGGAACTCACTCATCTCGTAGTGGCACTTGAGCGCCAGGGCATCCCAGCCAAGCTCGGTCACTATGTCCTTGGTAGCCAGATAGGATCGCACCTGACTGGCCAGTTTGGCCTCGGTGAGTTGGCCCTGGTCGAACTCACAGCGCAGGTTGGCCATCAGCCAGCCCACGCCGGTGGCAACGCGCTCGCGCGGCATAGCCTCGGCGCGGCGCACGATCTCGCTCTGGTCGCAGTGGTCGAGGTCCACGCCGAACTGGCGTTGCCACATGGCACCGTCAGCGGCAGTGGTGTACAGGCCCATGCTTCGCCCACCCATCTGCCCGATGCGCCTTCCGCGCAGGGCCGTGACGGCCCCGCCTCCACGGACAAAGGCGAGCAACTGGCGCTGAATCTCGGGGTCTTCCAGCCTCCCCCAGAGGCGCCGGTGTGCGATGCCCACCTCCGTCAGACCACCGCCGATGGTGAGCACGCCCACGAGAGCGGGATAGGCAGGCTCCCAGGGGGCAAAGAGGAGCGTGGGCAAACCCAGGTCGCGGATGATGGCCACGGCGTTGTGGGGGAAACCGAACACGGGCTGACACACGATCAGCGCCTCCGCCGCAGCGCGGCGCAGTTCGGCCATAGCCGAGCGAGCCTCCTGCTGGCTGTGCACGATAAGCGTGCAGGCTACGTGCGCCTCGCCGCTAGCCTCAAGCCAGTCTACCAGGCGCTTCTGGTGCGCCGCTATCACGGGCAGCAGCCCCTCGTGCACCCGCTCTCGGCCATCCGACATTGAGATCACAGCCACGTTACGTTTGGCCACCACGGCAATCGCTCCCTTT
>DAOTVV010000216.1:0-11105 GCA_034436255.1 Anaerolineae bacterium | reverse complement strand
GGGGCGCGACATCCGTGCCTTTGTGGTCGGGAATGAGACCATCTGCGCCATCTACCGCCAGTCCCCGCACTGGATTACGAATACGGCGCGCGGCGGCAAGGCGAGCAACTGCCCCGTCAACGAGGAGCTGAACCGCCTCTGTGTGAGTGCGGCTGAGGCCGTGGGCGGCGGCGTGGTGGCGGTTGATGTGTTTGAGCATGAGGAGCGCGGCTACCTGGTGAACGAGGTGAACCATACCATGGAGTTCCGCAACAGCATCGCGCCTACCGGCGTGGACATCCCCGGCCGCATCATCGAATACGCGCTTGCCGTGGCGGAGGGTAAGGCCCAATGAGAGTATCCATTGCTGGTGGCTCAGGTTACGCCGGTGGCGAACTGATCCGCTTATTGCTTGGCCATCCGGAGGTTGAGATCGGCCAGGTGACCGCCGAGAGCGCGGCTGGCCACTTCATTCATAGTGTGCATCCCAACCTGCGCGGGCGGATCAACCAAAAGTTTGTGCCCATCAGCGAACTCGAGCCCTGCGACCTGCTCTTTCTCGCCTTGCCGCACGGCATGAGCATGGACCGCATTGACGAGTTCGCCAAGCTGGCGCCGCGTCTGATTGACCTGAGCGCTGATTTCCGCCTGCGTCGGGCGGCCGAATACCCGCGCTGGTATGAGCGTGAGCACCCCTCCCCGGCATGGCTGGAGCGGTTCGTCTATGGTATACCGGAACTGCACCGGCAGGAGATAAGCCGGAGCAACTATGCGACCGGGGCTGGCTGCAACGCCACCGCCACGATCCTCGGCCTGAAGCCGCTGTTCCAGGCCGGCGTGGTGGAGCGAGCGGTGGTGGAAGTGAAGGTGGGTTCGTCGGAGGGCGGCAACAGCCCGAGCCTGGCTTCGCACCACCCGGAACGGAGTGGCTCGCTGCGCTCATTCGCGCCGGTCGGTCATCGCCACCAGGCGGAGATGGAACAGGAACTGGCGTTCTTCGGCAAGCCCGAGATCTACTTCTCCGCCACGGCGGTCGAAATGGTGCGCGGCATACTGATGACGGCGCATGTCTTCACGAAGGAGAAACTGGAGGAGCGGGACGTCTGGAAGCTGTACCGTGAGGCTTACGCCGACGAACCGTTCATCCGGTTGGTGCATGAGCGGCGGGGTATCTATCGCCATCCTGAGCCGAAGATCCTGGCCGGCAGCAACTACTGCGACATCGGCTTCGAGGTGGATGAGACGGCTAAGCGTGTCGTCATCCTGTCGGCGATAGACAACCTGGTGAAGGGGGCGTCCGGAAATGCCGTCCAGGCGATGAACGTTATGTGCGGCTTTCCGGAGACGGCCGGCCTGGAGTTCACCGGGCTGCATCCGATTTAGCGTTGGCGTTCTGGCTCTTGGCCGTCGGCAGTTGGCCAGGGCCGGCCATCAATAGGGCCAGCCAGAGGCAGTGCATTTTGGCTGGACGGCGACGGCTGACGGCTGAGGGCGATGAAGATCCTGGCCATCTCCGATGAGGTAGATTCGCGGCTGTACGGCCCCATCCTGAAGCAGCGCTTCAGCGATGTGAGCCTCGTGATCAGTTGCGGCGACCTGCCCATCTACTACCTCGAGTTCATCGTCAGTGTCCTCAACGTGCCGTTGCTTTATGTGCGCGGCAACCACGCGCGGGAGCAGATCTCGTCCACCGGCGAGACCAAGACCGAACCCGAAGGCTGCGTGGACATTGACGGGCGCGTTGTCTATGTGCGCGGCCTGCTCATCGCCGGGCTCGAGGGCTCCATGCGCTACAACGACGGGCCGCATCAGTACAGCGAGACGGAAATGCGGCTCAAGGCCTTGCGGCTCGCGCCGCGGCTGTACCTCAACCGGCTGCGCTACGGCCGGTTCCTGGACATCCTCGTCACCCATGCGGCCCCACGCGGGATCCACGACGGTCGTGACCTCTGCCACCTCGGCTTCACGACATTCCTGCGCTTCATGGACCGCTACCGGCCACGCTACCTTCTGCATGGCCACATCCACGTCTACACGCCCAACGTGGTTACAGAGACGCAGTACAAACAGACCATGGTACTGAACGCCTATCGCTATCGCATTATCGAGATTGACCCGGCCGCTTTGCGACCAGGCAGTGCTCGCCGCGATAGCCGGCCGTAGCCCACCCGTGCCGGATATGTGAAGCGCGCCTCCCTCCTGTATACTTGTAGTTTGCCGCCGGCCGGTTATGGCCAGCGGGCGAGTGAGGATTGGCATGGAGAGCACCAGAGAGAGCGACGCCGACGCGAGGCAGCACTTCCGGGAGGCACGGAAGCAGGCTTTCGTCAACAGCGTCCTGGGCCTGCTGTCGGGCAAGCCGACGGACCTGCTCTCTTTCCAGGAGGTGCAGCAGAGGCTGGGCCTGCGTTACTGCACCATGGGCCACCTGGAGACGGTGCCAATTGACAAGATAGTGGGCAGCGAGGGTCGCTATCACGACTTCGACCGCGACTTCTTGCCCCTGCATGCGACCACAGAGAAGCGCTGGGAAAGCATTGACTCGGCCTTCAGCAGGATGGAGAACCTGCCACCGGTAGAGCTCTACCGTGTAGGCGATGTCTTCTTTGTGCGCGATGGCAACCACCGTGTGTCGGTCGCGAGGCGGAACGGCGCCAAGTACATAGATGCCTGGGTGATCGAGTGCCCCAGCCGTATCAAGCTTGAGCCCGGCGTTGACGTGCGGCAGCTGCTGGTCGAGGAGGAGCACCTCGAGTTCCTCGAGCGCACTCATCTTGATCAGATACTGGGCACCGACATTCGGCTGACTGCTCCCGGCGCCTATGATGCCTTGCAGCGCCACATTGATGGCCACCGGTACTTCCTGGCCAAGGAGAGGCATGCCGACGTTCCATTCGAGGAGGCAGCCAGGTCCTGGTACGAGAACGTCTATCTCCCGACCGTGGAGGTCATCAGGCGCGCCGGGATTCTGGAGCGTTTCCCTGGGCGGACAGAGGGCGACCTCTATATCTGGGTGCTCGAGCACCACTATTACCTGCGCGAGAAGTACGGCGAGCAGGTGACGCTGGAGGATGCCGCCCAATCCTTCGCCAAGCGGTACGGACGCAGCCGCTTCAGCGCGGTATACGAATGGCTGGCCAGGCAGGTGGCCAGCGTCGCGGGGGTCATCCTGTCATGGGTCAAGCGTTGATTGTCGTCAAAGTGGGGGGCAGCGCCGGCATAGACTACGATGCCGTCTCTGCCGACCTGGCCGCACTGGTTGCGGCTGGCCGGCGCGTGGTGCTCGTGCATGGAGGTTCGGGAGAGACCAACCGGGTGGCCGAAGCGCTCGGACAGCCGCCGCAGTTCATCGTCTCTGAATCGGGCTATGAGAGCCGCCGCACTGACCGGCAGACGCTCGAGATCTTCGAGATGGTCTACTGCGGCAAGATGAACAAGATGCTGGTTGAGAAGCTGCAGAGGTTAGGTGTCAATGCAGTCGGCCTATCCGGCATTGATGGCCGGTTGCTCGAAGGCCCCCGTAAGAAGGCGATCCGCGCTGTGGTCAACGGTAAGACGCTGCTGATTCGGGACGATCTCTCGGGCAAAGTCGAGAAGGTCAATACCTCGCTGCTCACGCTGCTCCTGGATGGGGGTTACATGCCGGTTATCTCTCCGCCGGCGATAAGCTACGAGAACGAAGCGATCAACGTGGATGGCGACCGGGCCTCGGCCGCCATCGCCATCGCTTTGCAGGCAGAGGCGTTGCTCCTGCTTTCCAACGTCCCTGGCCTACTGCGCGCCTTTCCCGATGAGAGCAGCTTGATCCGCCGCATCGAACACGGCGATGCTGCTGCTGTGGCGGAGGCGCAGACGTGTGCTCAGGGGCGGATGAAGGTGAAGGTGCTCGGCGCTCTTGAGGCAGTAGCGGCGGGCGTGGGCAAGGTGATCCTGGGCGATGCGCGAGTGCAGCACCCGGTGGTCGCAGCGCTCGACGGTGCGGGGACGATAATCGTCTAATCCAGCAAGCACCGGCGCCAATGGCGCCGAGTGATTATGGGCTGCCGCCTGGGCGTGCAGCCCGGATATAAGAGGGAATTCATGCAACCGATTAGCCCGGATTATGCCGCCCTGGAGGATCGCTTCGAGGCGCCCGTCTACCCGAAGCGTGAGATCACGCTGGTGCGCGGACTGGGTGCTCATGTGTGGGACAGCCAGGGAAAGGAGTACATAGATTGCGCCGGTGGGCACGGGGTGGCCAACATCGGCCACTGCAACCCAGAGGTGGTGCGGGCCATCGCCGATCAGGCGGCCACCCTGGTCACCTGCCCCGAGATCTTTCACAATGACAAGCGGGCCCAGCTCTTGCAGCGCCTGGCCCAGTTCACGCCGGCGGGCCTTGACCACATCTTCCTCTGCAACTCTGGCACCGAGGCCGTCGAGGCGGCGATCAAGTTCGCACGAGTGGCCAGCGGCAGGAAGGGCATTGTGGCAACCATGCGCGGTTTCCATGGCCGCACCATGGGCAGCCTCAGCCTCACCTGGGAGAAGGAGTACCGCGAGCCCTTCCAGCCCCTGCTGCTGGATGTGAAGCACGTCCCGTACAACAAGTTGGATGCCATGGAACAGGCATTGGACGACGAGACGGCCGCGGTTGTGATCGAGATCGTCCAGGGTGAGGGTGGCGTTCGGCCAGCCACCACCGAGTACGTGCAGGGGCTGCGGCGCCTGTGCAGCGAGCGTGGTGTCCTGCTGATCGTTGATGAGGTGCAGACCGGATTCGGTCGCACTGGCCGCATGTTCGCGTGCGAGCATCATGATGTGGTGCCTGACATCATGGCGATGGGCAAGGCCATCGGCGGCGGCGTGCCCATGGGGGCGGTCGCCGTCAACGAACGGGTGCGCCAGGCGCTGCACCCCGGGCTGCACGGGTCCACTTTCGGCGGCAACCCGCTGGCATGTGCCGCGGCCCTGGCCTCGCTCGATTTCATCGAGGTCACAGGCCTGCCACGCCAGGCGGCCCAGAAAGGCCAGTACTTCCTGCAGAGGCTGGGCGCGATACAATCCAGCGCCATTCGTGAGGTGCGCGGCCTGGGGCTCATGGTGGGTGTGGAATGCCGCCAGAAGGTGCAACCCTACCTGCAGGCGCTCATGGAGCGGGGCGTGCTGGCGCTACCGGCGGGCAGCACCGTCATCCGCTTCCTGCCGCCCCTGGTGATAGACCTGGACGATCTTGACCGCGTCGCCGATACCCTGGCGGCGGTACTCGGCTGATGCAACTCGCGACTGCTCCTGACCCGATCGCGTTGCTCGAAACGATGCTGCGCATCCCCAGCTACTCTGGCCAGGAGGGCGAACTGGCCCGTTACCTGGCTCAGGCAATGCAGGCGCTGGGCCTGCGCTCCCATATAGACGAGGCAGGCAACGCCGTAGGGGAACGGGGCGAGGGACCGGTGCAGGTTGTCCTGCTCGGGCATATGGACACCGTGCCAGGGACGATCCCCGTGCGCAGAGAGGACGACCTGCTCTATGGCCGGGGCGCCGTTGACGCCAAAGGACCCCTGGCGGCTTTCATCATGGCGGCGGCCGCTGTCGAGGTGCCCGAGCGCTGCCGGCTGACCGTGATCGGCGCCACTGAGGAGGAGGCCGCCACCTCGAAAGGAGCGCGCTTCGCCCTGCTGAGCCACTCGCCGGCGGCGGTCGTCATCGGCGAGCCCAGCGGCTGGGAGCATGTCACGGTCGGCTATAAGGGTCGCCTGCTGATCGGCTATCGGCTGGAACGCGAGGCGAGGCACAGCGCCCGCGACGATGCCAGCGTTATCGAGGAGGCGATCGGCTTCTGGGGCTGGCTGAAAGGCCTGGCCGAGGCCTACAACAGCGGCCGGGAGCGGCGGTTCGACTGCCTGGACTGCGCCATACGCGAGATGGTGAGCGGCAGCGACGGCCTGCACGAGCATGTGCGTATGGAGCTGGCGCTGCGGCTGCCGCCAGGGTTCCAGGTCGAGTCCTTCCAGCAGGCCGCCCGGCAGATGGCCGGGGCGGCACAGGTCGAGTTCAGCGGGCTGGAGCAGGCCTACCGTGCTGATAAGGGCAACGCCGTGGCCAGGGCCCTGGTGCGGGGCATCCGGCTCGCGGGCGGCGAGCCACGCTTCTCGGTGAAGACCGGCACTTCCGACATGAACGTGGTCGGCCCCGCCTGGGGCTGTCCCATCGCTGCTTACGGCCCGGGAGACGCGGAACTGGACCACACGCCCCACGAGCATATCAGCCTGACGGAATACAGGCGCGCCATCGAAGTACTGCGGCGAGCCCTGCAGTTGCTGCTTGCAGAACTCGCCGCTTGAGTTGTTGGCTGGTGTCGGGCCTGCCCCGCCGCTGGCCGCTCAGGCGTAAGTGCCCAGCTCCGTCTGCCACTGCAGGAAGTGCACGACGTCGCTGCGCGTGACCATCCCCACCAGCTGGCCATTCTCCAGCACCGGCAACTGATGCACATCGCTGCTTGCCATGCGGGCGAGAAGCGCGTTGCCATCGTCGTTCGGGGACACGGTCAGCAGCTTGGAGGCTGGGGTCATCGCTTCCCTGACCGTGGTGGTGCTCCAGCGGTCGCGCGGGACCTTGCGAATGTCATGCAGGCAGATGATGCCCACGAGCTTGTCCCCATCGAGCACGGGGTAGGCGTGCTGGGTGCGCCTGGTGACGTAGGTCTCGACGAGATCCTCCAGTTTCTCGTCCGGGCTGGCGACGGCGTACTCCTTGCTCATCAGGCGGGAGACGCGTACGTCGGCCATGGCATCGCGCAGCACCAGCTGGCGGTAACTGGAGATGGCGGCGCCACGCAGGAACCAACCGATGAAGATGAACCAGAGGCCGTTGAGCCAGTTGCCGGTGAGCAGGAACAGTATGCCGAGGAAAACGAGCAGGAAGGCCACCGTCTGGCCGGCCCATGAAGCCACGCGCGTGGCCCGGCGCAAGTCATGCGAGATGCCCCAGACGATGGAGCGCAACACCCTGCCGCCATCGAGGGGGAAGCCCGGGACGAGGTTGAAAACTCCCAGGCCGAGGTTAATGAGCGCCAGGTAGTGGAACATAGCTCCGATCGGCGTCCGGCTGCCGACAAGGGCAGCCAGCACGGCATAGATGGCCGCCTGCACGAAGCTGGAGACGGGCCCGGCCACAGCCATGCGGAATTCCTTCCCGGCCGTCTTCGGTTCCTCAGTGATCTCGGCGGCGCCGCCGAAGATGAAGAGCGTGATCCGCGCCACGGGCTCGCCCTGGGCACGAGCGACAACGGAATGGCTCAGCTCATGGAGGAGGACCGACACGAAGAACAGAAGGGCTGTGGCGATGCCGATGACCCAATACTGCCACAGTGGCCAATGCGGGAAGGCAGCGGGAAAGTAGCCAAAGGCCAACGTCCAGACGACGAGGATGAAGATCAGTAACCAGCTTGAATCAATGTAGACGTCAATGCCGAGGATGCGAGCGACACGCCAAGCGCGACCGGCCATGGTGCCCTCCTATGTATGATGACGGCCCGTGCTGCCTCCTGACCCTCAGGAGCGGCTATGCTCTTTGGGCCATTATAGGCGCCGCGCGCTGGCCCCATCAACCCCAAGCAGCGCCTACTTGTGGCGCAAGCACCGGGCACGGTCTGCCGCTATGGCTGCTCCTCTCCCGTCGGTGCTTGCGCATGAACGAGTGCCTTGCAGCGACGCTCGAACTCGCGCCTCGGCAGCAGCACTTTGTGATCGCACTTGAGGCAGCGCAGGCCGATGTCGGCACCGATACGCACCACTCGCCACTGGTAGCTACCGCAGGGATGGGGCTTGCGCAATGTCACAGTGTCGTTCAGCCTGACGTCCATGGGCATGGGCTTCACCTCTTGCTGCGATTGTGCCGCCGCAGGGGGGCTTTGGCAAGCGGCCTTGCCTCGACCCCGGCCGGTGCTAGAATGGTGGTGGAACTACGTTTGCCAAGGAGAGTGCTGATTGGCAGTTGAGATACCTGAAGCGCGCGAACTAGCGGCCAGGATCGTTGATGCGCTGGCGGATCACTTCGGCGAAGACATTCTGATGCTCGACATCCGCGACATGACACCGCTTGCGGATTACTTCGTTATCGCTAGCTCCACCAGCGAGCGCCAGATGAAGGCATTGGTTGAGGCGCTCCTGGAAATGAGGACGCTATCGGGCCATAAGCCGCGCGTGGAAGGTGAACCTGAATCCGGCTGGGTCCTGCTCGATTTCGGCGGCGTGATCACCCACCTCTTTTCGGGGGAGAAACGCCGGCGCTACCGGCTGGAGGAGGTATGGGGGCAGGCGCACATGGTAGTGCGCCTGCAGTAGTGTTCGGGTCGGCTCAGCCGGCCACTGGCACCCCGTCCACTTCGGGGTCTATGACCTTCTCGTAATCGAAGATCTCGTCGTCCCGGAAGAACAACGCGATCTCGCGTTGCGCCGACTCGGGCGAATCGGAGCCATGGACGAAGTTCTTCTGGACGTCCACGGCATAGGCGGCGCGCAGAGTGCCGGGGGACGCCTTGGACGGGTCCGTTGCGCCCATGATCCTGCGCACCTCGGCGATGGCGTTCGGTCCCTGGACGACCATTGCCGCCAGCGGTCCGGAGGTCATGTAGGCCAGCAGGCCTGGGAAGAAGGGTTTGTCCACATGGGCAGCATAGTGCTGCCTGGCCAGGGATTCGTCCATCGTGATCATCTTGAGGGCCACGATTCGCAAGCCACTGCGCTCAAAGCGGTCTATCACCTTGCCGATAAGGCCGCGCTTCACGCCATATGGCTTCACCAAAACGAGAGTACGCTCCATTGGGCCTCCTGTTGATAGCTGGGCTTCAGCGTCCAGCGATCAGCGACAGGAGGCAGGGACAGGAGGCAGAATCGGCTGCCGCGGGCCTCGTCGCTGAGGGCTGAGCCTTGGCCTCAGGCTGATAGCTACCTAAGTTTGTCGAGCACTCGCTGGTAGGCGTCCAGCGCCGCCCGGTAGTGCCCGGCGCGCATGTGCGCATCGCCGAGCAACTCCATCGCGTCCAGGTCCTCTGTATCGGCGGCGATGACCGTCAGGGCCTGGATCGCCTCATCGAGTTGCTGTTCCGCCTCAACCAGGCGCTGATAGATGGCGAGCGCCCCGGCAAGGTCGTCCTGCTGGTAGGATTGCCAGGCGAGGGCGGTATCGGCCGCCTGCAACTCCGCCGCAACCTGGCCGTCTCCCGGCCGTGCCGCCGCGCCCGGGCGCTGCAGATCTTCGAGCCAGCTAGGCGCCTGCTCGCTCTCAGCGGTGGCAGGGACGCTCTCATCGCTCCCCTCTGGGGCGGGTGCAGCAAGGCGAACGCTGCTCTCGCCGGGCCGAGCCTCGCCCGGTTGGCTTGCCTGGGGGACCGGTGCTGCTGGTGGCGGCTCAGCAGCCTGGGCCGGCTCTTCCCGCAGCCAATCCGGCAATTCGATGTCCAGATCCGATGCTGAGACCGGGGCGCCCGGCTGAGCCCCAAGCAGGTAGTCTGGCAGATCGAACAGCGGGTCGGCGGGAGGAAGGGGCGAATCGGCGCCAAAGAGACGCTCAGCGACCTCATTCAAAGGGTCAATGAGCATCGCGGTGGCGAAGTGCTCCTGGGCATTCTGCTCTCTGCCTTCGCTGCGAGCGATCACGCCCAAGAGCAACTGGGCCTTGAGGCAATCGGCGCGATAGCGCAGGACCGTCTCCGCCTCGGCCTTGGCCTCGGCGAGTTGGCCCTCCTGCCATAGTAACTCGGCCAGGGCCAGGCGCGCGTCCAGGCGATCGGGTTGATCCGCGAGGACAGCTCTGAACTCGGTGATCGCACGCTGAGGCTGATCGCTGTGAGCGTAGATGCGGGCGAGGCCGGGCCGGGTGATCTTCAGCTTGGGGTTCTCTGTCCCGCCCTTACGCTCATACAGGCGCACCAGTTCACCCCGCACCTCGTCGCTGTTGGGAGCGAGTTCGGCCGCCCTGGAGACCAGGGCGATGGCCTGTTCGAGGTCGCCTGCCTGCTCGGCGATCAGGCCGAGGCCGGCATAGGCGACGAAATCCTCAGGGTCGTAGCTGAGCACGGTCTCGAACTCGGCGCGGGCTTCCTCTGGCTGGCCGCTCTCCCACAATGCTTCGCCCAAGCGGCGGTGCATGTGGATATTCTTGGGGTTTTCCTCCAGGACGGCCCGGCAGAGCGCGGCGGCATCATCGAAGCGGTGTTCTTCGATGGCCTGGCCGATCTTCTCACGCACTTGCGCCAGAGATACGCGCGCCATATGCCCCCCAGGTGAGCGATATGCCATTCTAGGGCAAAAGAGTGGCACCCGGCAAGCGCCGCCGGATCTGCGCAGCCTGAGGCGCGGGGCACCGTCGCCGGGGGGTGCCTCAGGCGGCCCCGCCTGAAAGGAAAAGGCCATCCATAAGGATGGCCAGAGGTGGAGATGGCGGGAATCGAACCCGCGTCCAAAGGATTCGCCAGAGAACTTGCTACAGGCTTATCCGGCTATTGTATCTCGCCCGGCGCCGACCCAACCGGCGGGATGGAACCGGGCCAGCCGATGGTTCTTAGCGGTTGCCTATCAGCATCGGCAACCGAGCACTCCGGCTTTGTCATCGCCCCAAGCCGCGCTCCGGAGTGGCTCAACCTGGGGCCTAGCCGCCCGAGGGCGGCTACAGCACCCCTTCTCCCCGCTTACGCGGCGAGAGGGAGCGCCTGCATTTGGTTGTTGGTGCCAGTTATTGGCTTGCCCATGTTACGGAGATAGGCGCTCCGGCCTGCAGTTCGCTGACAGCCTCCCCTGTCGAAGCCTGTCATCCCCTTGCAGCATTATTATAGCACAGGGATGCAACAAATTGCTGAAGAGCGCTGCGCTGGCTGGACAATTGCCTCTTCTGGCCGGATAATGGAGTCGGTGTCAGCTTAGAGTAGCTTGAGTGTTTGCTAGGTCATTTGGAGTGCACTATGCCTGTTAGCCGTCGTGGATTGTTGCTCGCTGCCAGGGCTGCGTTGCTCGGTGCCGGGTTGAGCCAGTTGCTTGCTGCTTGCTCGGGAAGCAATGCCTCTACTTCGCCCTCGCCTCAGGAGGGCCCTGTTCCTGCCGCCAGTCTGCCGTCGCAACCGCCCGGACCGGGAACTTCTGAGCCGGCTG
>DAOTVV010000215.1:0-5913 GCA_034436255.1 Anaerolineae bacterium | reverse complement strand
CCACCACCCCAGCATCTGGGTCGAGGCGGTTGCTCGCCGCAGTGAGTACAGTGGACATCACGCCGCCGGTGGGCTACTACCTGGCCGGCTACGCAGCGCGCAAGGAACCCAGCAACGCTCTACGCGACCCGCTCCACGGCCGCCTCCTCCTGCTCGACAACGGCGTCACGCGCCTGGCGATCGTCACTCTCGATCTGATCGGCCTGCGCCGGCCGACGGTGCTGAGGGCGCGCCAGGCCATCGCCGAGGCGGCCGGGGTCCAGCCTGATCACATTCTCCTCAACTGGTCCCACACGCACGCCGGGCCGGAGGTCGAGCGCTACGAAACCTACGTGGCCCAACTGGCGGACAAGCTCGGCGGTGCCGCCCTGGCCGCCTCTCGCCAGATGCAGCCGGCCAGCCTCGCCTACGCCGAAAGCACCATAGACTTCAACGTCAACCGCCGTTTGCCAATGCCCGACGGCAGCGTGGCCATGGCCCCCAACCCTGCCGGCATCGTTGACCGCCGCCTGCGCCTGATCAGGCTGGATAGCGACTCGGCACGGCCAATGGCGGTGCTCTTCCACGCCGTCTGCCATGCCAACGCTTTGCGGCACGACAACCTGGCCATCAGCGCCGACTTCCCGGGCCTGGCCCAGGACCTGGTGGCTACGGCCTTCGGCCCCGGCTGCACGCCCATGTTTGTCCAGGGCTGCACCGGCAACCTGCGCGCCAACCTCCCTGGCGAAGGCGGCTTCCGCAGCGCCGACGCCGAGGACCTGCGCTGGTGCGGCTTCTCCCTGGGAGGGGCTGCTATCAGCGCCGCCGCCCGTGCCGGCACACGTGAAGCTGCCAGGTTGGGCGATGAACTGGACGCGGCGGAGGTACTGCTTTCTCTGCCCGGCCGCGCCGGCCCCGCAGTCGAGTACCCGGTCCAGGCTCTGCGCCTGGGTAACCTGCTGCTCATCGCCCTCGCCGGCGAGCCCGTGCTCGAGTATGGCCTGGCGCTGGAGGCCCAGTGCGGCGGCTGGCTGCAGGTGCTCGTGGCAGGTTACAGCAACGCCAGCGTGGGCTATCTCGCCAGCCCCGCCATCTACGCCGAGGGCGGTTATGAAGGCTCGCCAGGCGCGTCCCCCTTCACGCCGGCGGCGGAGGCGATCGTCCTGCAGGCGGGCCGGGATCTGGCGCAGCGCCTGGCAGGAGAGAACCTTCGCCCCTTCAGCAGCACCGCTGCCACCGACGCTCAGAATGCTTAGCGGCGAGCCCATGCTCTATCCGGTGCCACAGGGGATGAGACCGCGCTGCGTTTGCTGGCCAAGAGCAGGCGGATCAGCAACGGCTTTCTCCTCCCGGCGAGAATCGCCTGCGTCCATGTTTGTCCGTATTACCTTCTCTATCCTTAGCGTACACTGCCCTCCGGAGGCTGACCTATGTACGATCTCGTGATCCGCGGTGGTACAGTCATTGACCCCGCCCAAAGCCTGCACGGCAAAGCCGATGTGGCTATCCAGCAAGGGCAGGTCGTCGCCGTTGACAGCCATATTGCCGGCGCGGCACGCCAGGACCTGGACGCAACTGGCCTGCTGGTGGTCCCCGGCCTGGTTGACATCCACGTCCACCTCTACAAGCACGTCTGCCACTACGGCGTGGACCCGGACCAGACCTGCCTGAGCACCGGCGTCACCACGGCAGTGGACGCAGGCTCTGCCGGACGCTGCACCTGGCCCGGCTTCCGGCGCTTTGTGCTCGAACCGGCGTGCATGCACGCCTATGCCCTGCTCCACATCAGCGGCCAGGGCATGCTCACCGATTACATCGGCGAGTCCGACGATCTGCGCTGGCTCGACGTAGCGGCCTGCAGCGTCATCGCCAACGAGAACCGCGACCTGATCCTGGGGGTAAAGGTCCGGCTGGACAGGAACCGCGTCGGCCAAAGTGGTCTGGAGCCACTTCGCCGCGCTGTGGCTGCCGCTGCCCAGCTCGACCTGCCAGTGATGGCTCACGTGGGCAATACGCCCGCTCCGCTCGCCGACATCGCCGCCCTGATGCGCCCGGGTGACATCATCACCCACTGCTTCCACGGCTGGAGCGCCGGCGTCCTGGACGACAACGGCCTTGTCTTCCCAGAGCTGCGGCAGGCTGCCGAGCGTGGCATCATCTTCGATGTCGGTCACGGTGCCGGCAGCTTCGCCTTCCCCGTCGCCGAGGCAGCTTGCGAGCAGGGTTTCCTGCCGACCACGATCAGCAGCGATCTGCACACTTACAGCCTCAACGGCCCGGCTTACGACCTGGCCACGACCATGTCCAAATTCCTGCACATCGGCCTTTCACTCGATGAGGTGGTGCGCCGCGTCACCTGCGATGCCGCTCGCGCCTTGCACCTGGATGGCGTGGCGGGCTCGCTGGCAGTGGGACGGCCTGCCGATGTCACGCTGCTGCAGGAACTGGCCGGCAACTTCCCGCTGGAGGACTGCATGGCCAACACCCGCCGCGCCCGCCGCGTGCTCGTGCCGCGCTGGGTCGTCCTGAATGGGGAACTGCTGCCAGCACGCACGGCCGCGCCCTGGGGTGCCTGACTTGCTTATGTCGTGCTTCACCAGCGGACCAAGTGGCCGGCGCCTGTTTTGACAAGAGCCAGCCAACACCCTAAATTGTGCTGAGCACTTGGCCATCTGCCTCATGCGCAGGGAGTGGGCGCCACGCCGGCGCCGCTCGCACAACCGGCAAGGGTAGATGGCTTCGTGTTCCTCCGCCACGCCGACGGCAGGGCCAACCACTCCGCCTGACCATTCTGGCCGTCGCCTACCGAGGTTGCAGCGGCGCTGCGCCCGGCGCGAGGTCGGGCGGGTAGCCGGCAGGCCATCGGAGGGGGCTGCTCCGGGCCTGCGGTTGTTCGAGGTTCGGCCGTAGCGTCGCGGCGGGTAGCGACCGGTGAGAGAATGGACACACGCTCTGTCGGCATCGTAGAGACGCAATACGCGACCCTGTTCGAGCCCCCCAATGAGTTGCAGCTTGACAGCGGCGAGAAGTTGGGGCCGATCACGGTCGCCTACGAGACCTATGGCACTCTCAACCAGGAGCGCAGCAACGCTGTCCTCCTCTGCCACGCTCTCTCGGGAAGCGCCCACGCCGCCGGCTACCACGAAGGCGACGCCAAGCCCGGCTGGTGGGACGACATGGTCGGCCCGGGCAAGGGCTTCGATACCGACAAGTACTTCATGATCTGCGCCAACGTCATCGGCGGCTGCTCCGGCACCACCGGCCCTTCGTCCATCAACCCGCGCACCGGCCGCCCCTATGGCCTCGCTTTCCCGGTCGTCACTATTGCCGACATGGTGCGCGTGCAGCGCGAACTCTTGCGTTACCTCGGCATCAACAGCTTGCTCAGCGTCTCCGGCGGCAGCATGGGCGGCATGCAGGTGCTGCAGATGGCCGTGGACTACCCCGAGATGGTGCGCAGCGCCATCCCCATCGCCACGGCGCCGTTACAGTCGGCCCAGGGCATCGCCTTCGACGTCGTCGGCCGGCGGGCGATCATGTCGGACCCGAAGTGGCGCGGCGGCAACTACCTGTCCTTCAATGACCCGCCACTGGATGGCCTGGCCCTCGCACGCATGGTCGGCCACATCACCTACCTGAGCGAGATGTCCATGCGGCGCAAGTTCGGCCGCCGCCTGCAGGACCGCGAGCGCTATGGTTACGACTTCTCCACTGAGTTCGAGGTCGAAAGCTACCTCTACTACCAGGGGGACAAGTTCACCCAGCGCTTCGACGCCAACACCTACCTGTACATAACCAAGGCAATAGACTACTTCGACCTCACCAACGGCAAGCGCTCCCTGGCGGAGGCGCTGCGCGGCGTGCGCAGCAAGTTCCTCGTCATCGCCTTCAGTTCGGACTGGCTGTACCCTCCGGCGCAATCCAAGGCCATCGTCAGCGCCCTCAAAGCCAACGATGTGGACGTCTCCTACTGCGAGATCGAATCCGACTACGGCCACGACGCCTTCCTGCTCGAGGTCGAGGAACAGGAGCGCCTGATCAGCAATTTCCTCGCCGCTGTCGCTCGGGAGACGGTCATAAGTGACCCTCACTGAGACAGTGACCGCCGAAAGCAGCAATTCCCGCCTGGATTACGACGTCATCGTCCGCATGGTGGACCGGGGCATGCGTGTGCTCGACCTGGGCTGCGGCGACGGGCTGCTGCTGGCGCGGCTGATCAACGAGCGAGGAGCCCGAGGCACGGGCGTCGAGCTATCCCAGGAGGGCGTTCAGGCAGCGATCGCTCGCGGCCTGAGCGTGGTGCAGGGCAACCTCGATGAGGGCCTGGCTGACTACCAGGACCAGTCTTTCGACTGGGTGATCCTCAATCAGACGCTGCAGTCGTTGCACAAGCCTGAGTTAGTGCTGGAGGAGATGCTGCGCGTCGGCAAACGCTCCATCGTCGGCCTGCCCAATTTCGGCTACTGGCGGCTGCGCTGGCTGCTCTTGTTCAGGGGCCGCGTGCCCTCGACGCCGTTCCACCCCTACCGCTGGTACGAAAGCCCGGCTACGCGCCTGCTCACCATCCAGGACTTCCGCGACTATTGCCGCGAGCGCCAGATCACGATCCTGCAGGCCGTCTACCTCGGCCGCAAAGGCCAGGCCAGGCGTTTCTGGCCCAACTGGCGCGCCGAAACAGGCATCTTCGTCCTCGCCGGCCGGCCGTCCCAGGCGGCCCGGCAGTGAGCAGCCAGGCCAGCCTGCTATCGGACGGACAGGCAGCGCCGCCCGTGGGCGTCGAGCCCGGCGGTGCCCCCGCCCGCGCCTCCACCGCTGCGATCGTGGCCCTGGGCCTGGGGCATGGCACGGCCGACTTCTACCCCGGCTTCCTGGCCAGCGTCCTGCCCTATCTCATGCTCAAGCTGGGATTCTCCCTCACCGTCGCCGGCAGCCTCACCTCTTTCAGCGACGTCATCACCTCGTTGCTGCAGCCCATCATGGGCTACGTGGCCGACGCCCGCCACCCCCGTCCATGGGGCGCCTGGGGCCTGGTGATGGCCGCTGTCTTCTTCTGCCTGCTGGGCTTCGCTCCCAACGTCCCGATCCTGGCGGTGTTGATCCTGGCGGGCGGCTTCGGCGTCGCTCTCTACCATCCGCAGGGGGCGGCGATGGCCACGCGCATCTCGCGTGGCAAAGCCGGCCTGGCCATGTCGCTCTTCGCTACGGGTGGCAGCGTCGGCTACGCCCTCGGGCCCCTGCTGGCCGTGCTCATCGTCGAGCGCTGGGGCCTGCGGGAACTCATCGTCCTGGCGCCACCGGGAATCCTCGCCGGCCTCCTCATCCAACGCGTGATGCAGAAGCCGCTGGCCGAGCAGGCCAGGCGGCACCAGCCGCTGTCTCTGGGCCTGGCCTTCAAAGGTGCCGGCTCCAGCCTGGCTTGGCTTCTGGCTATCATGACCCTGCGCTCCGCCGTGACGGCTGGCATCGCCTCGATGCTGCCCTTCTATTTCGAGGCCAAGGGAATGTCGCTCGCCATGGGAGCGACCGCCATCTTCATCTTCCGCCTGGCGGGTGGCCTGGGCGTGTTCTTCGGCGGACCGGTCAGCGATCGGTTTGGGCGCAAGCCCGTCCTGGCCGCCTCGTTCGTCCTGACCCTGCCGTTCCTGCTCCTCTTCTTTCACAGCGCCGGGCTGCTGGCCCTGCTCGGGCTTGGCCTGGGCTCGGCCGTGCTCACCTCGAGCACGCCAGTCAACACCGTGATGGCTCAGGAAGCCACGCCCAAAGCGGCGGCCATCGCCTCCGGCCTGATGATGGGCGTGGGCTGGGCCTTGGGCAGCCTCAGCGTCGCCCTCATCGGCTACCTGGCCGATCGCCATGGTATCCTCGTGGTCCTGCCGCCGGTCAGCCTGCTCATCGTAGCAGCCGGGGCGGCGCTCTCCGCGCTCCTCCCCCAGG
>DAOTVV010000214.1:0-5135 GCA_034436255.1 Anaerolineae bacterium | reverse complement strand
CCAGGATACCGGGCAGCACCAACTCAGTGCGACTGAGTTTGCGGCGCGCGCGAAAGCGGTGCTCCAGGCAACGGGCCTGCCCCTGATCGTCGTGGGCCCTGGGTCCGCTGAGCGCGACAACGAACTGCTGGTCGCCGTCGCCGATGCGGCGAAGGGTGAGCGCCTCGCCCTTGGCCGCTGCGAGGACAAGAACTACCGCACAATCGTGGCGGCGGCGATGGCTAACGGGCATCTGGTGGTCGCCAGTTCCCCGATTGACGTGAACCTGGCCAAACAGCTCAACATCCTTATCCGGGACATGAACTTGCCCCTGGAGCGGGTGCTGATGGACCCGACAACCGGGGCTCTCGGATACGGCCTGGAATACACCTACTCAGTGATGGAGCGGCTGCGCCTGGCGGCCCTGCAGGGCGACGAGATGACGCAGCAGCCCATGATCTGCACCATAGGGCAGGAAGCCTGGCGCCAGAAAGAGTCAAGAGTGGGCGAAGGCATGCCGCCTGAATGGGGCGACTGGCGCCGCCGTGCCGTGCTCTGGGAGGCGGTGACGGCCACCAGCCTGATCCACAGCGGTGCGGACATCGTCATCCTTCGGCATCCGCAATCGGTTGCATTGGTGAAGCAGAACGTGGCCGAACTGGCTGCGGCTTACGCGCGGAGGGTTTGAGCATGGCTCTGTCCGGCCTCGCCATTTACAAACTACTGCCCAAGACTAACTGCAAGGAATGTGGCTTTCCGACCTGCCTGGCTTTCGCCATGAAACTGGCGGCGAAGCAGGCTGAGCTGTCACAGTGCCCGTATGTGTCGGAGGAGGCCAAGGCGGCGCTCGAAGAATCTGCGGCACCACCGATTCGTCTGGTCAAGATTGGCGAGGGCGACCGAGCCCTCGAGGTGGGCAACGAGACGGTCATGTTTCGCCACGAGAAGCGCTTCTACCACGAACCGGGCCTTTTCGTGCGCGTCGGAGACGATGAAGCGCCGGCTGCCATCGAAGCGAAGGCTCGCGAGGTGGCCAACTACAAGGTTGAGCGGGTAGGCCTCAACCTGCGCCTGAGTGGCATTGCCATTGAGTGCCGTTCCGGGGACGCGGGCAGGTTCGCGGCCGCAGTTGAAGCGGCGCGAAAGGGTGCTGGCGAGGTGCCCATGCTTCTCATCGGCCCCAGCGCAGCCGTGCTGCGTGCCGGTGTTGAGCGAGCCACTCCGCGGCCGCTGCTGGTAGCGGCCACCAAGGACAACTGGCAGGAGATGGTGGCCCTTGCCAAGGAGAAAGGGGCGCCTCTGACCATCCGCGGCGACGGCGACCTCAGCGCACTGGCAGAACTGGCGCAACAGGTGAAGGACGCCGGCATCGAGGACATCGTGCTCGACCCAGGCGGGCGCTCTCTGCCGGACAAGCTCAGCCAGTTCACGGCGTTGCGCCGCCTGGCTCTGCGCAACAACTTCCGGACGCTGGGCTATCCCATCATCAGCTTCCCTGGTGAGGGGCGTGACCTTGAGAATGAGGCCATAGCCGCTGCCCAGGACATCGCCAAGTACGCCGGGATCATTGTATTGGACCACTTCGACCCGGCCGTTGCCTACATCCTGCTGACACTGCGGCTGAACCTCTACACCGATCCGCAGAAACCGATCCAGGTGTCGCCGGGTCTGTATGAGATCGGCGCTGTGAAGCCAGAGTCGCCGCTCCTTGTCACCACCAATTTCTCTCTCACCTACTTCAGCGTCGCCGGCGAGGTAGAGGGCAGCGGCATCCCGGCCTGGCTGCTGATCGCCGACGCCGAGGGGCTATCGGTGCTCACGGCTTGGGCCGCCGGCAAGTTCGATGCCGAGGTCATTGCCAAAGCAGTCAAGAAGTTCGATGTGGAAAGCAAGGTCAGCCAGCATAAGATCGTCCTGCCCGGCTTCGTTGCCAGCCTGTCAGGAGACCTGGAGGACGAACTGCCGGGCTGGGAGGTCAGGGTCGGGCCACGCGAGGCGATAGACATACCGGCCTATCTCAAGCAGTGGAAGTAGTCGTGAACTCGGTCTAGGGCCGTGCTGAACCTCTACCCGGTCTATGTCGCCGAGCACTATGGCCTTTTCGTGTGCCTGGTGGCGCTGGGGACAATCCAGGCGGCGGCCTGTAGGGCGGGCTTGAGGGGCCTGCAGATCGGGGGCCGGCTGTGGCCAAAGGGCATCGCCTTTTCCGCCATGGCTCTGGTCTGGCTTGGCGGAATAGCCGTGTTTGTGCTCACCACGCCGGACTACCTCTCACCCGGGCTAGCCGGTTCGGAACTGATCGCAGTCTTCGGAGCGGGTGTGGTCGTCGCCATGGCTCTCTCGCTCCTGGGAGCAATGGCCGGGCGGCGCCCCAGGGAAGGCGGCGATGAAAACCTGCTTGCGGGCGGCGACACTGTCGCCGGCCGTGCCTGTCGGGTCTCCTGCAGCGCCCAGGACCCGCGAGGGCTCGCCATTCTGTTACCGGATCCTGACCTGCCCGCCGCGGCCGCTAAGCCGCTGATAGCAGCGATCGAGGACTGTGGTTACGTCTGTGCCTCGGTGTGCTGGGGCGATAGCTCCGTGCCTCTTTATCCCGATTGCCTGGCGCTGGTGCCGATGCTCATCTCGCGCGAACTTGGCCGGCGTCCCATCGCGCCTGTCGTTGTCGTCGGTTGTGGCCTGGCGGCGGACCTGGCCCTGCGTTCGGCTTGCGAGGACTCGCGCGTGCAGCGCGTTTACGCCATAGGGCCGGCATTGGCTCCCAACAGCATCAACCGCGGCTTGCTTCTGCTGCGCGAGATGTCGCTCGTCCAGGCAATCGCCTGGCTACGCCGCTGGTCGAGGACGGCATTCGTTGTCGCCCTCAAGACTGAGGATGCCGTCGCCCGCCTAGGAGGCAGGGCCACGATCGTCGTCAGCATGGCCGACGGCTATTTCGTGCCGAACCCAGATGCCCTGGCTCTTGCCAAGGCTAAGGGAGCCTATGTCGAGACTTTGCCTTCGGCGACGCACTATCGGTTGGCCACTGAGGTGGGCGCCAAGCGCCTGCTCGCGTGGCTGGGTGGATAGATGCTGCAGCAGTTGGACCTGAGCTTGCTGCTTCAATTCAACTCGCTTGCCGGGCGGTGGCCTCTGGTTGATACAATCGCCGGCCTCCTGGTGAATGATTACTTGGTCCCGACGGCCCTTGCCTCGCTCTTGATCTGGCTGTGGCTGCGTGGGCGCGGCCCAGCCGAGCGCGCCGCCGACACCGGCACAGCCCTGAATGCCTTCGCCAGCCAGTTCGTCGCCAACATGATCCTGAAGCTGACCAACCTCGCCTACTTTCGGGCCAGGCCCTTCGACCGCTACCCGCAGGTGCACTTGCTGTTCTACCGCCCGTGGGATTCGTCCTGCCCAAGCAATCCCGCCACCTTTGCCTTTGCCCTGGCCGTGGCCATCTACCTTGGCGATCGCAAGCTCGGCCTGTTGGCGCTGGCTCTGGCCACCGTCTGGGCCCTGGCACGGGTATTCTGCGGGGTGCATTACCCCCTGGATGTAGTGGCGGGCGCCGCCCTGGGTGGGACGGTGGCTTACTACCTGTCGCGGCGCTCGGCAACCATGGCATGGCTACGCCAGCGCCTGCTCGATCTCATGCGCAAGGGGTTGATAGCATAGATGGGCGAGAAACAAACCTGCACGGTGCTCTTCGAGCCGTCCAATGCCTCGATCGAGGTCGCTCCTGGGACGTTGATCTCAGCAGCGGCAAGCGCGGCAGGTGTGCGCATCAACCTGCCCTGCGGCGGCCAGGGCCGTTGCGGGCGTTGCCTGGTTCAGGTGCGGGCAGGGCATGTAGCCAGGCGCGCCTCAGCCAAGCTGCCCCAGGAGTTGGCCCAGCAGGGCTACGCCCTCGCCTGCCAGGCGACCATATATGAGGACGCTATTGTCTTTGTGCCGGCCCAGGAAGAGATGGAGCGAGTGCTTGTGCCGGTGGGCGGCGTGTCCCAGAAGGCGGCCAAAGCGGAGCAGTTCCTTGTGCCACCTGAGCCTGAGGTGCAGCGCTGCTACGTTCAGCTGGACCCGCCCAGCCTGGAGGACAACACTGCCGACGTTGACCGGCTGCGCCGGCACCTGGCCAGTCAGTGCGGCCTCGCAGGAGTGAGCCTTGGCCTGCCTGTCGTCCAGCGTCTGGGTAGGGCGCTGCGTGAGCAGGGCTGGCGAGTCACGGCGACGGTTGAGCAGCCGCGAGAGGGCGGTGGACTCTGGCTCATAGACGTTGCCCCTGGCGACGCTGCCAGCCGTCTTTACGGCGTTGCGATAGACATTGGCACAACCAGCAACGTGGTCACGCTGGTAGACCTGCACACTGGTAAGATGCTTGCCACAGCCTCGGCGTACAATGCCCAGATTTCCTGCGGCGAGGATGTGATCTCGCGGATCATTTACGCCAGGCGCGAAGACGGTCTGAGACACCTGCAGGCCCTAGTCGTTGAGACCATCAATGAGCTCATTCGTCAGCTGGCCGACCAGCGTGGTCTGGCTCTGGACGACATTGTCCGCGCGACGGTGGCCGGAAACACGACCATGCTGCAGCTTTTCCTGGCCGTGGATCCGCAGCCGATCCGCCTGGCGCCTTACATCCCGGCCATGACCCATGCGGTAGGCGTCCGTGCCCGTGAGGTGGGGCTGGGCATCAACCCTGAGGCGAGTGTGGACTGCCTGCCGTGTGTGGGCGCATATGTCGGCGCAGACATCACCGCCGGCGTGCTCGCCTCGGGTATGGCGGAGAGCGACCAGTTGTCGCTGTTCATTGACATCGGCACAAATGGCGAGATCGTACTGGGCAACAGGGACTTCCTGATCAGTTGCGCCTGCTCAGCCGGCCCGGCCTTCGAGGGCAGCGGCGTTGAGTACGGCATGCGGGCCGCCGCCGGGGCGATAGATGGCGTCTGGATCGCCAAGGACTTCGAGCCGACGTGGCGCACGATCGGGAACGAGAAGCCGCGCGGCATCTGCGGCTCCGGCATGATTGACCTGTTGGCGGAGATGTTCATCACCGGGCTGGTGGACCGCAACGGCCGGCTGGCTAAGGACCTGCCGACCGACCGCGTGCGTATGGGCGAGCATGGCCGCGAGTATGTGGTCGCCTGGGCCGACGAGACGGCAATCGGCAGGGA
>DAOTVV010000213.1:0-8760 GCA_034436255.1 Anaerolineae bacterium | reverse complement strand
TCGAAGTCGCTGTAGGCCTCGTATGCCTGGCCGAGGGTGCGCCCCTGGGCCAAGTAGCCGAGGATGCCCGGGGCGAAGTCGTTGTACCAGCTGGCGTAGTAGCCGCTCAGGCCGGCCTGAAAGAAGGGCAGCGAGTAGGCGGCGACGCGCACCTGAGCCTGCTTGCTGCCGATGGGGCTACTGTCGGTAGCGCTGCTTCCGGCGGAGAAGCAGGCATGGTTCATCAGCACGATCGCCCCGGGCCGCATGCGCAAGTCGGAGCGGATAGCGTCCGGGCTGACGAAGCTGACGCCATCGCGGCGCAGGCAGAAGCCACCGACGTTGTTCGTGTCCCCGTCCCAGTAGACGCCGTGGCCGGAGTAGACCAGCACATCGGCATCGCAGGCAGCCGCGACCACCGCCGGCCAGCCGTTGTCTGGCGGGTAGAACTCGACCACGCTCATGCCCATCTGGCGCAGGGCCGACGCGTTGCGCCTGGCTTCGCTTATTGCCGCAAGCGTCTGGGGACCGCTGTCGCTGTCTATGGCGCCGACGAGGTAGACCACTTTCCAGTTCGCGGTCGCCGACGCGGCGGCGACGAGCTCGCCTTGGCGCCGGGAAGGCAGGGCTCGATAACCGCCGACGCTGGGCCCGCCCGCGGCCGCACGCCATGGTCCGAGTACCCCACCGCTTGCGGCCGCGAGCGCGCCCAGAATCAGAGTTCGCCTGCTTAAGGGCATCCTCACCTCTATTTCACTCTTCGGCAAGAACAGCGCCGGACTTTAGACGGCAGCGCAAGAACCAGCAGACCGATGGCGCACTTCACAAGCGCGCCAACTGGCGGCATACTGGCGGCCAGTGTGGTCGAGCCACATCCGAAGGAGAGCTAGATGAGCGCTGCCAGCGAGTACCGCTACAACCGCCTTACCTGGCCCGAGATGAACGAGGCCATCGCCATGCAGAAAGTCGTCCTTCTGCCCACCGGATCCACCGAGCAGCACGGCCCACACCTTCCCCTGGAGACGGACACCTTCCTGGTCGAGGCTGTCTGCCTGGAGGTCGGGCGCCGCGCCCCCGACCGTGTTCTGGTGCTGCCCACCGTGGCCTATGGCCTCAACCTGCACCACATTGACTTCCCGGGCACCGTGCACATCGAACCGGAGACCTTCATCGCCTTCTGCCTGAACATAACGAAGAGCGTGGCTTATCACGGTTTCCGCAAGATCCTGGTGGTCAATGGCCACGGCTCGAACTCGCCCCTCGCCGACCTGGTCGCCCGCAAGACCACCCTGGCCACGCACTCCCTTTGCGCTGCCGTCAACTACTTCGCCCTGGCGATGGAAGCCTTCGCCAAAGTGCAGGAGACGCCAGTCGTCGCTCACGCCGATGAACTGGAGACCTCGCTCTACCTCTACCTGGCGCCGGACCGGGTCCGCTTCGATAAGGCTGTGGCTGGCGACGATGTGGCCGGCAAGTACGTCACCTCGGACAGCATCCGGCCCAATGTGCGCTTCAACGACTACTGGGGCCGCTGGACAAGCGTCGGTGTCCACGGCGACCCCAGGGCTGCCACCGCGGAAAAGGGCAAGCTCATCTTCGAAGCGGCGGTGACTCATTTGATCGAACTGGTGGACGAGTGGCGCGCCTGGCCAATCGCGGAACGCAGCGACCAGCACGCCCTCCCGCCACAGAAGGATATTCGCTGGTGAACAGGCAGGGTGAGCAATGAAGATACGCGACATCAGGGCTTTTGGTCTGCGTGGGGCGACGCCCGAAGGCGGCTGGAGCGTTGAGTTGCGGCCAGAAGACTGCGTGCACACCCTCGTCATCGTCCGCACGGACGAGGGCCTCGTTGGCGTGGGCAGCGTGTTCAGCAACGACGCGCTGGTGCGTGCAGCGCTGGCTGTACTTGAGCCGCTCTACCGCGGCGAGAACGCTCTAGAACCTGAGAGGGTGAGCGAGAAGTTGCACCAGAACACTTTCTGGCTCGGCCGCGGTGGCAGCATAACGCATGCCATCAGCGCCATAGACATCGCCCTTTGGGACATTCTGGGCAAGGCCACCGGCCAGCCAGTTGGCCGCCTCCTGGGTGGCCGCTACCGCGAGCGCGTCCGTCCCTACGCATCGCTACTCATGCAGCAACCTGGCCCGCTTGCGGAGGAGTTGCGTTCGTTGCGCCGCGAGGGCTGGCGCGCCTTCAAGATCGGCTGGGGCCCTTTCGGCCGCCAAAGCGACACCCTGGACGAAGCGATCGTGAAGGCGGCCCGGGACGCGGTCGGCGACCAGGCCTCGCTAATGGTGGATGCCGGCGGCAGCGACGCCTTCTGGCGCCAGGGCCTCAAGTGGGCCCTGCGCACCGCCCACATGCTGGCCGATTACGGGGTGGCCTGGTTCGAGGAAGCCCTCAAGCCAGATGCGCTACAGGATTACGTGCTCCTGCGCCAGGGCTCGCCCGTCCCCATCGCCGGGGGTGAGGTCCTGACGCGAAGGCAGGCTTTCCAGCCCTGGCTGCAGGCCGGCGCCCTGGACATCGTCCAGCCCGATGTCACCAAGGTCGGTGGCATCAGCGAGGAACGGCGCATTGCCTGGATGGCACAGGAGAACGGCGCCCGCTTCATCCCTCACGGCTGGAACACCGCAGTTGGGCTGGCAGCCGACCTTCAGCTTGCCTCGGCATTCGCCGATACAGACCTGGTCGAGTACCGCACCGGCTCGCCTTACATAGATGAGTTGGCCGCTGAAGGCTGGCAACTGGATGACGATGGCATGCTCGCCATCCCCGATAAGCCCGGCCTCGGCCTGGAACTCAATACCGAGGCCGTCGCCCGTTACACAGGGGTGCAGCGCTTGTTCGACTAGCCAGCCACAGACACCAGCTGGCCGGGCAGGTGGCCAAGCCGCAGCATCAGGAGGCCGTCAGCATGCGAGAGACTTCCACCGCAGGCGCGCTGCACGCTCTTGTGTTCGCCCTGCTGCTGTCGCTGCTGGCTGGCTTGGCCGACCCGGTTGGTGCCGCTGCCGCTGGCGGAAGCCCGGCGTCGCCGGCGCCAACGCCCCTGGACGTGGCCGACCACGACTCGCCGGGAGACCTGATCGGCACCAGAGCCAGGCTGGCGGCCCTCCTGGGCAAAGCAGCGGAAACCTATCTCCTCCCCTGGCAGGCGGGCCAGGGCTGGGAAAACTACTACGGCTGGCACTGCAGCGGATTTTCCGGCGGCGTGCAGTGCCTGGCGCTCGACTTCGTCCCGGGCCCGGACGTCCCCCAAGACGGCTACCTGGTGCTGGCCGCTCATTCGGGTTGGCTAAGCGAAATATGCGGCGCGGCAGAAGGTGACAGCCAGCAGAGCACCTTGCGCATCGAGAGTGCCGACGGCGCCGTCATCTACGCTCATCTGGACGCCGCCAGTATCCCGCGCCAACTGCTGGGTCAGCATGTGAGCCAGGGCCAGTACATCGGCAAGCTGTACTACGTGGGCAATCCGGCGGATTGCGTGAGCGGCGGCTGCTGGTTCAGCAGCCCTTGTGGCTACGGTAGCACCACCCATCTGCATCTGGAACTGCCGGCGCGAAGCACGGTGATCGGTGGCTACAGCGCCGATGAGATCGCCGCCTCCGGAGGCGCTGTAGCCTTCGTCTCCACCAATCAGGCCGTTGGCTTGCCGCCCCGCCCGGCCGCGCTCGCCGGCCGCCTGGTCACCCTGTCTCTCCCTTCCCTGCCGCCTCCCGGGCAAGCTTACTGGCGCGCGCCTGCGTCCAGGTGAGCGGGCGGCCGGCGTGCCCCGCCGGCGGCAGATGTCAGCCCTGGCGCAGCGGCGTCCGCTCCATGAAACGGAGGGTTTCCTCCCAGGTGCCCACCGCCGTTGTCGCTCCCAGGCCGGTGACACACATGGCGCCGACGGCGTTGGCCAGGCGGCCTGCCGCAACTGCATCCAGGCCCTTGAGGATGCCGGCGATGAAGCCAGCCGTGAATGTATCTCCGGCGCCACAGGTATCCACCGGCTGTACCTGAAAGGCCGGTACCCGGACGACGCTATTGCGGCTGGCGACCAGGCAGCCGCGCTCGCCAAGCTTGATGACCACTGTACCAACGCCCTCATGCAGGAGCGCTTCAGCCATGGCCTCGGGCTGAGACGCGCCGGTCATGCCGGTTGCCTCGGCCTCGCTGGGCAGGAAGTAGTCCATGTACGGCAAGGCGGCACGCAACACTTCCAGGCGATTGCCCGCCCCGTCAACGGCAGTGTCCACGAATGTGAGGGCACCGGCCAACCGCGATTGCGCCAGCACCCGCGCCATCGGCTCACCATCGAACCCGGGGAAGAGGAAGGCCCCGCCGATGTGCAGAGCACGAACTGTGGCCAGCACGTCCAGGGGAACGTCGGTCTCGCTCAGGGCAGCGCTCGCACCGGGCAGATGGAAGAAAGAGCGCTGGCCATCTTCCGAGATAGCGACAACGGAGAGCGAGGTTCGCCGTTGCTGATCGCGAAGCAGGTACTCGGTCCGCACGCCGTTCGCCCGCAACTCCTCGAGCACGATCTCACCAGCGCGATCGGCGCCGATGCGGCCCACTGAGGCGACGCTGAGGCCCAGCCTCGCCAGGGCGATAGCGCAGTTGTTGCCGCAGCCTCCGGTCAACAGGCTATAGTCGTCAATGATCTCCAGGCCGCCTGGTTCTGGCAGCCGGCGCACCGGCCGGATCAGGACGTCAACACAGAAGTTGCCGACGCTCAGCACGTCGAGGGGGCGCACCTCTCCCCCAGCTTCGCCCGGGCACGGGGAGAGAGGCTGACGCTCGTCCTTCCCGCGCGCGAGACCGCTCGGGCGGGGTGGAAGCGCGGGCGTCTGGCCAGCGCTCACAAGGCCGCCCTCAGTTCGTCGTGCGTCCTGGCGTATTCCGCCAGGGGAACGCCAAGCCGGAAAGCCTCGGCAGCCTGCTGCATGGCCTTGGTCCCAGCGACTGCACCCTGCGGGTGCGAAGTTATGCCGGTCCCCGCCAGGACCATGACATCAGTGCCGAAGATGGCCAGGTTCTGCGGCAGGTTGCTCGGCTTGAGTCCACCCGAAATGGCTGGCACCATGTCCCTGATGCCGGGCATGGGAGCCTTCATCACCTCTTTCAGGCTGAGCAACTCCTCCCGTGTGCCGCCTACCATGTAGCCGCCCACGGTGCTGATGCGGAAGTAATCGCCGCCGAGCAGGCGCACGAATTTCGCCACGACGTTGGCGTCCACGCCCTGGCCGGGCGCGCGGCTGAATGCCTCTTTGCCGCCACAGTGGGCGTAGATGGGGACGTTGAACTCCGGGTCACGCGCCAGGGCCTCCAAGGCCCAGAACCCGGCGGCGAAGAAGTTGACCATCAGGGCGTTGGCACCGTTGGCCAGAGCGATGCGCGCATTCTCCTTCAGGCGGTCCGGGTTAGTGGTGATGTGCGGTGCGTAAAGGACGTTCTTACCTGTGCGGTCCTGCACCCGCTTCAGCCCGTCCACGACCTTACGCACACGTTCGCCCAGCGGGCAGTAGGGCACATTCAGCATTTTCTCGTCGTCCTTGATGAAGCGAACCCCACCAGAGGCAGCGTCGTAGCAGATCCTGGCCACCTCATCCGCCGTCAGCCCCGAAGTGGGCTTGACGATGGTGCCGATGATCAGTTCCTCAGGCGGGATGCCCAGCAAGCGCCGCGTCCCCTCGATCCCGAAACGCGGGCCGGTGAAGTGCTTCAGGGCCGCCTCTGGAAGCTGGAAATCAAGCAGGCGCGACTTCTCGTATGTGTTGAGGGCGTGGGTACCGCCGCCAACCATCGTCAGCCACAGGCTGGGGTAGGCAGCCTCCTCAAGGTTGAGGTTGATCAGCGGGAACAGCACCGAGACCTTGCCCTTGCCAGGCTCCGTTTCCTCGACCGAGTACACCTCGCCCGTGCACTTCTGAAAAAGCTCGGTCGGCTCTCCCGGGCCCTGCCAGGCGCCGGTTGTCTCAAGCACCACCATGTGCTCGGCGACCTGGCGCAGGTCGCCCTTAGTCTCTATGTAGTAGGTTGCCAGCAAGCTGTCGCTAAGGTCATGTGCCATGATGCCCTCCCAAGTCCGCAGTGCGCCCATTATAGCCGCAGGGCCCGCGCTCGTGCACCCAGGCAGGATGGGGGACAGGGGCGCACGCAAGTGCGCAGATGATCAGGGCGCCACAGTGCACCGCCCACCACTTGCGCTGGAGGTGGGTCGGGCGATAAGTTAAGGTGGAAGTGAGGAGGCCGCCGCCGCAATGTCCAAGACGTCCATTGACCCCCTGCTCGTCGGTGGCTTCCGCCTGCCGCGGACCTTCGCTGCCTTACGCTACCCCAACTACCGCCTCTGGTTCTTCGGGCAAACAGTTTCGCTGATCGGCACCTGGATGCAGTCCATCGCCCAGGGCTGGCTGGTGTACCAACTCACCGGCTCGGACCTGGCACTGGGCACGATAAGCTTTATCGGGACGATCCCCACGTTGTTCCTGATGCTGCCCGCCGGGGCCATCACCGACCGCGTCAACAAGCGCACCCTGCTCCTCGCCACCCAGACGGTGATGATGCTGCTCGCCTTCATCATGACAGCGCTCTCGGCTACAGGCAGGCTCCAGGTGTGGCACATCGCCCTGCTGGCTGCTGCCCTCGGCGTGGCTCAGTCATTTGATGCCCCCGCCCGCCAGGCGCTAGCGGTAGCGATGGTGGACGATCGGGCGGACCTGATGAATGCTATCGCCCTCAACTCAGCCATCTTCAACCTGGCCCGAGTCATCGGCCCGGCAATAGGTGGGATAGTCCTGGCCACGTTGGGAGCGACCTGGTGTTTCGGTCTGAATGGGCTGAGCTTCCTCGCCGTTATCGCCGGCCTTTGGCTCATGAAGCTGCCGGCGAACCAGGACCCGGTGCCGCAGCGCTCTCTGGTTCAGCAGACCCTGGAGGGCCTGCGCTACATCCGCACCAACGCACCCATACGCAACATGATCGCTATCATGGGCGTTTCCGGCATCTTCGGCATGTCCTACGCTGTGCTCCTGCCGGCGTTCGCCGCGGACGTGCTGCGCGTGGGCGAGACGGGCCTGGGCGCTCTCAACACGGCAGTGGGCCTCGGCGCCCTGGCCGGCGCTCTCGCGGTAGCCAGCCTGAGCCGCTACCGGCGAAAGGGCATGCTCGCTACGCTGGGCAGCACGCTCTTCCCGGCGATGCTTATCGTTTTCGCTCTCTCCCGCAATATGCCGCTTGCTCTGGTCTGCCTGGCCATCTCGGGCTGGGCCATAGTGGTGCAGAACTCCACCATCAATACCCTGATCCAGGGCATCGTGCCGGATCAGTTGCGTGGCCGCGTCATGGCTGTCTTCAGCCTGATGATTTTCGGCACCACGCCTTTCGGCTCCCTGCAGGCCGGGGCTATCGCTCAGGTGCTGGGGCCTCCGGCCGGAGTCGCCGTCGGCGCCCTGATCACGCTCGTATTTGCCGCTTCGATGGCGCTCCTGCAACCATCACTGCGACGCATGGAGGGGTAGCCGACATCCTGGCCGAGCAAGGAGGCAGGCAATGGAACTGGTGAAGACATGGGAGAAAGAGGCTTTGGCCGGCGCCCCTATAAGCGTCATCGCGGCGTAGACACCGACGGTGACCCGCGCTCATCGCGCCCCTTACCCTGCCTGGAGAGAGTCTTCAGACACGACATCGAGGATGGACCATGCATGTGAGCATTGAAGTAGTCCGTGAAACGGACCTGCCTCAGGAAGTGGCAGAACGGATCAGTTACTGGGCCGCCAAGGCCTTCGAGGACCATGGTGGCTACGAGAATTGCCTCTGGGCTCCGGCCGACTGGCGCATTCTGGTGTATGCTGACGGCCAGTTGGCGAGCTTCCTCAAGGTTACCGAGCGCGAGATCTCGGTGGGCGATGAGCGCCTGAAAGTGGCCGGCCTTGGCGACGTGGTGACGCTTCCCGATTGGCGGCGCCGAGGCCTCGCCGGGCTAGCCTTGCGCCGCTTCAGCGAAGAACTGCGCCACCGGCCAGATCTCGAGTTCGGCATCCTCATGTGCCTGCCCGAGCTTGTGCCTTACTACAGCCGCTTCGGCTGGCAAGCGATCGCCGAAGCCATCGTCTACACCCAGGCCTGGGGCAAGGAGACCTCGCACGAGGTGACCATGATCCTATCGCCGCATGGCAAGCAATGGCCCGGCGGCCCGATAGACATTAACGGCTTGCCGTGGTAGGAAGGAGTACACGCCCGACAGGTTGGCGCGTATGGGAGCGATACGATGGCGGGGGCAGTCATCAGCAGGGAAGAGGTGCACGAAGCCCTCTCACACCTGTACGATAACGACCTGCTGGCTCAGTCCAGCCTGGTTGATCGCTTCGCTGGTATCGCTGCTCTGCAACCGATCGAGCGGCGCGCCGATCGCCTGCGGGCACTCTTCCTGGAAGCGATCGAGGTGCTCCGCCCCTCCCGCCGGCGGGGCTTCGGCTCGCCCGAATCGCGCCACTATGATGTCCTCTGCCTGCGTTATGTCGAGAATATGACCGTCGCCCGCATGACAGAGGAGCTGCGCCTGAGCCGGCGCCAGATCCACCGCGACTTGTACGAGGCCGAAGCCAGGCTGGCGGAGGTGCTGAGCTCGCGCACTGAGGCTGGCCAGGCCGGCTCTGCTGGCCGCCCACCCGACGCGCTCACCGACGAATTGATGGCCCTGCACAGCCAGCCGGACTTGGTTGAGCTCGTGGCTCTCGTCAACGCGACGATCTCGCTCTTGCAGCCGCTGGCTCAGCGCTACGGCGTGC
>DAOTVV010000212.1:0-27842 GCA_034436255.1 Anaerolineae bacterium | reverse complement strand
GGGTAGAGATGGTGATGCCTGGTGACAATGTGAACATGGGAGTGAAGCTGATAGTGCCGGTAGCGCTAGAGGTAGGGAGCCACTTTGCCATACGCGAAGGTGGGCGCACTGTAGGCGCTGGCGTCGTAACCGCCATTCACTAGGGAACTGGTGCAGCCGGGGCCGGGGAATGCCGGCCTCGGCTCCTGGCACGTGGGGATTTGCAGGAAGTTCGTAGGACGGTAGATAATGGCTAAGAAAGCGGTAAGAACTATCATCACTCTTGAGTGCGAGAGCTGTAAGGGCCGTAACTACACGAGCGAGAAGAACCGGCGGAACGATCCTGGCCGGCTTGAGCTGATGAAGTACTGCCCTACATGCCGCGGTCACCGCAAGCACAGGGAGACCCGCTAGGACTGTCTGCGTAGGCCAGTAGCTCAATTGGCAGAGCGACGCTCTCCAAAAGCGTAGGCTGCGGGTTCGATTCCTGCCTGGCCTGCCTCTCCAACCCAGTTCAACGATGGGACACCGCCCATAGGGCGGTGTCCATTGTGACAGGGCCTGGCGATATGGAAGAGCAGCGCCGGCCAGGCGACACCGTGGAGGGGTGAGCGTTCGGGGGGAAGATGGCGAAAACTGCGGTCAAGACCAGCAGGTTCGATAGCTCGCGCGTGGTCCGCTATTTCAAGGAGACCAGGGCCGAGGTGGCGCGCGTTACCTGGCCGACCCGGGAGCAGGCCTTGCGCCTCACCGGGATCGTGCTCGCGGTGACGACAGCGCTGGCGGTCGTGTTGGCGCTCATTGACTATGTGTTTTCCTGGGTTATTGGCCGGGTTCTCGCATCCGATGTCGTTGTCACCAGCCTGCTTTTCCTCTTGATCGTCGCCGGCGGAATATGGTGGGCTTTTGTCGGACGCAAGCATGCATGAGCTGTGTTGACTGAGCCAGGTTAGGTAGATGGAAGATCACGCGAGCGAGCTGAATACCACCGAGGTTGAACCGGTCGAACCCGGGTCAGATGGTTCCGCTGCGAGCAGTGGCGGTCCGGCTGAGGGGCAGGCCGAGAAGGCGGAGCCGCGCTGGTATGTCGTTCACACCTACTCCGGGTACGAGAACAAGGTGCGGCAGAACCTCGAGCACCGCATCGAATCAATGGGCGCCGGCGACCTGATCTTCAAGGTGATCGTGCCTACCGAGGAAGTGGTCGAGTTGCACCAGGGGCAGCGCAAGACTGTGCAGCGGCGCATTTTCCCGGGTTACGTGCTGGTGCAGATGGTACTCAACGATCATTCCTGGACGGTAGTACGGAACACTCCGGGTGTGACTGGCTTCGTGGGCAGCGGCAAGGATCCCTTGCCTTTGCAGGAAGAAGAGGTAGAGAAGATCCTGTCCCGCATGCAGGCCGGGGCGCCACGGGTCAAAGTGTCGTTCCAGACCGGATCGAAAGTGCGCATCACGGATGGGCCCTTCGCTGAGTTCATCGGCACGGTTGACAGCATAGACAATGACCGGCGCAAGGTCCGGGTGATGGTGAATTTCTTCGGCCGCGATACTCCTATCGAGCTCGATTTCCTTCAGGTCGAGGAGACGTGACCAGCGCGCCAGTCAGGGGCTTTGGCCCGTTCAGTCAGTAGGGGGAGTACATGAGCAAGAAAGTCATGGCAACCGTCAAGCTGGCTATACCAGCCGGCAAGGCTACGCCAGCGCCTCCAGTCGGCCCGGCTCTGGGTCAGCATGGCGTCAACATCATGGCGTTCTGTAAGGAATACAACGCGCGCACTGCCAATATGGCTGGCTACATCGTGCCCGCGGAGATAACGGTCTACCAGGACCGTTCCTTCACATTCGAGACCAAAAGCCCGCCTGCCAGTGACCTTCTGAAGCGGGCGGCAGGGGTTGAGAAGGGTTCGGGCAATCCTGGCGGCGAGAAGACCCTGTCGGTCACTCGGAAGCAGATACGGGAGATCGCTGAGACCAAACTGAAGGATCTCAACGCGAACGACATCGAGCATGCGATGAGCATGATCGAGGGCAGCGCCCGCAGCATGGGCATCAAGGTAGTGGACTAGCGGCGCAGCGCTTGCCCGCTGGCGATCTTTGTGGGAGAGCCACGGCTCGTTATCACCACGGAGGGACAACGAATGGGACGTAGAGGCAAGAAGTATCTTGAGGCAGCTGCCAAAGTCGAGCGGCAACGAGCCTACAGTATTGACGAAGCGCTCCGACTCATCAAAGAGACGAAGTACGCGGACTTCGACAACACTGTCGAGGCGCACATCCGCCTGGGGGTGGACCCGCGTCATGCCGATCAGGCAGTGCGGGGCACGGTTCTTCTTCCCGCTGGCACAGGCAAGCAGGTACGCGTCTTGGTCTTCGCCGAGGGCGATGCACAGCGCATCGCTGAGGAAAATGGCGCTGACTACGCTGGCGGCGACGAGCTGATTCAGAAGATTCAGGGCGGTTGGTTGGACTTTGACCTGGCGATCGCCGTGCCGCAGATCATGGGCAAAGTAGGTCGTTTGGGGCGCGTGCTCGGTCCCCGCGGCCTGATGCCGAACCCGCGCGTCGGCACTGTCGTTCAGCCAGACGATCTGCCCCGCGTAATCCGCGAGGCGAAGCAGGGGCGCGTCGAGTTCCGTGTTGACCGCGGCGCCAACGTGCACGTGCCCATCGGCAAGTCGAGTTTCGCGCCTGAGCAACTGCGCGAGAACCTGGTGGCGCTCTTGACCGAGATCATCAAGGCGCGCCCGTCCGCGGCCAAGGGCCAATACTTGCGCAAGATCGTGCTTGCCAACACAATGGGCCCTGGCATCAAGGTAGATGTCAACGAGGCCATCGCGGTGGCCGCCTAGCTGAGCGGAGTGCCGCTTAGCTCAGTGATTCACTGAACAGTAGATCCTTGCCTGAGACAGCAGGTGCCCTCTTGCCGGTCGGTCTGGCGGAGAGGGCTTAATCGTATGCCTGCCGAGGTGAGGTCCATGGACCTTGGTTCATTGGCCCTTGCGTCGGAAGGCGCAGGGGCCTTTCTTTATGTAGCGCGGGGCGGCGGTGGCCGCTCCAGCAGTAGCGGAGGTGCCACAGGTGCCGATTACCAGAGCGGAAAAAGAAGTCCTGCTTAAGGAGTACGTCGAGGAGCTGAACAGCAGCCAGGCAGTGTTTTATGCAACCTGCGCCGGGCTCACGGTGGCGCAGATGCGGAAGGTCCGCACGGCTCTTCGGCAGGATCACGCCGATTTGGAAGTGCTGCGCAATGCACTGTTCGTCCTGGCAGGCAAGCAGACGGGCCGTGAGACTGTAGCGAAAGCAGTGCAGGGGCCGACGCTCGCCATCTTCTGCAAAGGTGATCCTACCTCGCCGGCCAAGACCTTGGCGGCTCTGGGGCGCGACGTGGAAGCGCTCAAGGTGTATGGGGGCGCCCTCGGAGATCGGGTGCTAAGTGCAGAGGACGTGTCCAGCTTGGCCACCCTGCCTGGGCGTGATGTGCTTGTTGCCCAGGTGCTCGCCGGCCTGCAGGCGCCGATCTCGGGCCTCGTCGGCGTGCTCAACGGTATCATCAGCAGCCTGGCTTACGTGCTGCAAGCGCGCGTGGATCAGCTGCAGGGCTCAGCCTCTAGCGAGGCAGCCTAGTTATTATGTCGGAGGTATGAGGAAATGACGAAGGAAGAGATGATTCAGGCCATCGAGCAGATGAGCGTTCTTGAGCTGTCTGAGCTCGTGAAGGCGCTCGAGGCACGCTTTGGCGTCACAGCAGCTGCTCCCGTTGCTGTCGCCGCCGGCCCAGCTGTCGCCGCCGCCCCGGCCGCCGAGGAAGAGGAGAAGACCGAGTTCGATGTCGTGCTGCAGGAAGTTGGCGACAAGAAGATCCAGGTCATCAAGGTCGTCCGCCAGCTTACCAGCCTGGGCCTGAAGGAAGCCAAGGACCTGGTCGAAAGCGCGCCGGCCAAAGTCCTGGAGGCGGTCAACAAGGAAGAGGCCGCTCGTGCCAAGGCCGCGCTTGAGGCCGAGGGCGCTAAGGTCGTCCTGAAGTAACCATGCCTGATTCAGCGGCCCGGTGAGCTGGACGGCGCAAGCCGGGGCCGCCGCTGCACAGCCGAGAGATTACCGCTGTCGCAAACTGAACTGCCCGGCCTTTGCTGGCCGGGCAGTTTGCTTTCCCAGTTCGCGAGCTATTGCCAGCCGGGCCATAAGCCTGCGGGCGAGGGCAGTATCTCGTAACCCACGGTGCAGCGGCTGATCTTGGCAATTGGCGGCAGGCAGCGCTTGTATTGGCTGCGCCGCACCAAAGTCGTAACGCGGCGGACCTGTTCTTCCGGGTAACCATCGGCGACCACTTCCTGGGGGGAAAGGCCGCGCTCAAACAAGGAGAAGAGTATCTGGTCCGCCAGTTCGTAGGTGAGGCCGAGTTCGCCCTCGTCCGTCTGGCCTGGCCAGAGATCAGCCGTAGGTGGCTTCTGGCGAATGCGTTCCGGGATGCCCAGTGCGGCGGCCAGTTGGCGGACCTGAGTCTTGTAAAGGTCGCCGATCGGTGCCAGGGCGCAAGCGGCATCGCCATGGAGGGTGCTGTAGCCGAGCAGCACTTCGGTCTTGTTGCCTGTGCCAAGAACCAGGCCCTGGAACGCTTCGCTACGGTCATAGAGAACGATCATGCGCATGCGCGCCATGGCGTTGCCCTTGCGGCGACGATCCATGTCGGGCAGCGCCGCGAACAAAGGCTCAACCATGGGCGTGATCTCGACATGCTGATGTGCGACCCCAGTGGCAGAGATCACCGCCATGGCATCGGCATAGGACTCCGCCGATGAACTCGCGTATGGCATCGTCAACGCAAGCACATTGCTGGGACCCAGCGCCTCCGCCGCCAGGTAGCAGACCAGGGCGGAGTCAATGCCGCCAGATACACCGAGCACAGCCCGGCTGAAGCCGGCTTTGGCCAATGTGCCCCGGATGAAGCCGACGAGTTCCTGGCGAGCCCAATCGCAGTCAATGGCCAGATCTTGTCCGCCAATCACACCTGCCTCCGGATGTACCTCGCTGATGTGGGAACGCCCGCGCCTGTACGACACCGACCCGGTCTAGGGCCGACCCTGAGCCTCGCTGTTGCTGGTGAGCCCGCTGCTCATGTCGGGCACTGGCTTGCCTTGCCGAGCCGAGAGGGCCAGGCCCGCACAGCCAAGCAGCCAAGCGAGAGCGAGAACACCATCCGCGACCACCGAGACCGGCACCGCCCCCCAGAACAGCGGGGAGCCGGCAAGGTAGTTGTCGAGCAGGGCCATAAGGCTACTGCTGAGTGCCGCATAAAGGCAAAGGCTCAGGCCCGGGCGCAACCAGCGGGCTAGCAGTAGACTGAGCAGGCCGGCGAGCAAACACGCGCCCGCCATGACTGGCTGGATCGGCACTCGGGCGGTTACCAGGCCGAAGCGGTCCGGCAACGGAAGGGCCAGGAACGAGGCGGCTGGCACACCGGCGTACTCACCGCTGAAAGCTGCTGCAACCCAGAGCAGGGCGGACGCGACCGCCAGCGAGGGCGCCAGGGCATCGCCATACTGCCCAGCGGGCCGGCGGCACAAACGCAGGATCCCAAGGTAGCACAGGACAGCGGCTACAGCGGCGACTCGCGGGCCCAACTCGCGGACCAGTTCCAGCGGGATGGCGACTGCGATCGGGCGCAAATGGGCGGCAGCGAGCACTGGCGGCAAATGATCCAGCGCCAGCCCGATTACGAGAGCACCGAGAGCGCCATCGAGAGCCAGGCCGCTTTCCAGCCGACGGGCGGAAGCGACCAAGCAGAGGACCACCAGCCCCGCTACCGGCGCCAGTACCGATGCCGCTGTCTGCAAGCTGATGCTCAAGGGGCCGACCGTCAGCATCGAATGGATCGTCACGGACGCTTCTCCCCGGCCAGGGGCGAGCGAGGGCTTCGGCTATGGCTGCCTGTGGCAGCGGTGTTGCTCATTCGTGCACTCTCGCCACTAGTGCAGCTGTGTAACCTGAGCCTGGCCATTGACCCAAGAGAGGGCGGCATCGCTGCCCGCCCACAATTCGACATCGTTCACCGCGAGCCGCCCATGGAGGTAGGCAGCAAGGGGCGTTCCGTCTGGCCGGCCGAGCAGGAGCATCGAGGCGCGCTCGCTGTCGAGCCAGACGGAAACCCTGGCTCCGCTCTCCCTGTCAGTAAGTTGCACTTCGCCGGCTGCGGCCGCCTCGGAGACAAAGGCATAGAGCGTAGCCCGCTCGAATCGCCTTTGCCAAATCAGCACACCGGGCTGTTTCACCGCTGCAAACTCCGAAAGCGGGTGGCCAAGACGCTTGGCTTCCCATTCGATAACCTCGCGGTAAAGAGCAGGGATCGCATCATGGTTGTCGTTGAGTTCGAGCGGATAGCTGCACATAACGATGCGCCCGCTGCCAAGCTGCACTTGGCGGAGCGTGCCGCCGCCTTCGAAAGCCCAGCGATCAACCACATTGAGAGCCTCGCCGCTGTAGGTAAGTGCGAAACGTGACGCCAGGCCATCCTGCCAGGCCGAGCGAGCTGTTATCGGCGCAATTGAGCCGGCCAGGCCAAGCTTGCCCAGCCAACTGCTGGCGTGGAAATGGCCATCGCCGACGGGACCGCTAATCAGCAATGTGCCGCCGCGCCTGACGGCATCGAGCAGGCCCTGCCAGGCGGCCTCGCTGAGGGCGCGCGGATAGGGGAGGACGATCAGATCAGCATCGTGCTCGGCGGCGATGGCATTCTCGCCCACGACGCGGCAGGGGGTGCTCAGGTCATACGCCAGGGCGCGCACAGCTGCCTGTGTAGCTTGCAGGGATAGGGGCTGGAGGACGGAGTAGAGCACGGACTGGGTCTGCACCACGACGGCGCGCGCCGCCCGGCTCGGTCCAGCGTATCTGGCGAGCACCTGTGCGAAGGGGGCAGTAAGGCGCGTACAGCGCATCTCTGGCTTTTCGCTGCCATCGGCCCGGAGAGCGCCGATCGCCACCTCGTTATCGTCGTTCATGTGCGTGTTCGTGTTCCACAGCCACTGCACATAGCCGGCGCCAGCCGCCAGAGCGAGCACAAACTTGCGCTCCAAGAGGCGGGCCCGGTTCTCCTCGTCTCGTCGGCTGCACTCGTCCAGTTGCTCGTACTGCATTATGCCGGTTTCCTGGACGAGCAGCGGTTTTCCCGGAATGGCAGCACAGAGTTCGTCCCACAGGAGAGCGTCGTTGAGCCACCAAGTGTGAATGCATGAGTGGTCCAGCAGTTGCCCGTGGAACCACGGGCTCGGGCGCCCATCCACGGCGCCTTCATCCTGGCCGACGGTGATCATCTGCTCGCTACCGCCGGCGCGGATGGTACGCACCATCTGAGCAACCCAGTCAGCGAAAGCCCACTGGCAGAAGAGGTGCCAGTCATTGGCGATGAGTGGCTTGTCGCCCTGCCAGCGTTGCCGGTACGAGAGCTCGCTGAGGCGTGGCAGCCTCAACTGACCCGGTGCACCGGCCTGTTCGGGGGTCATGTTCCAGGCGGCCAGTATCTGCTCGTAGGAGCCATACCGCCCTCTCAGCCAGGTATTCCAGGCCCGAAACTCGTGTATGTCATAGTTGGGGCGCTGGCGGAAGAGAGCTTGAGGGTCGAACTGGCTGGGCTCATTGATCAGGTCCCAGCTCAGGCAGGGCACGTCCTTGAAGCGGCGGACGAAAGCGCTGACGTACTCCTCTTGGCGGGCTCGCATCTCAGGATCGAGATAAGGATTGCCCTTGCCGAAAGCGTCGGGCTGGAAAGCGAAAAGGCAGAATTGTACGGCGATGGAGTGGCGTGCGGCGCTATGCAGGAACGCTTCTAGAGCTCGAAGGATGTCCTCGCGCACGATGCCTGGCTCAAGCATGATCTGCTCGTAGCCGGTCCAGACGCCGGTGCGCACGAAATTGATGCCGGCAGCCTGCATGGCTGCGAAATCCCGCTCCCAGATCGCTGGATTTGGTTGCCAGAGGAATTGCCGGTGCACGCGACCAGCCATGTAGGTCGTGCCGACAATCGGTAGCGGCTGGCCCTGCCTCGCGAACCACTCGCCGCTGGCGCGCAGGGACTCGCTGCCGCGCAGGAGGGCTTCGTCCCGGACCCAGAAGCCGCTCTCTGCCTCGGCAAGAAGCCCTGAATCGGAGCGCAGGCGCAAGTGAACCGTGCGCAGCCCAGGCTCCGAACTAGCCGGCAGGGCCAGGTGAATGTGCTGGGGCGTGTGGCCGATGTCGAGAGGGTGGTTATATTGGCCGGCTGATTCGACACCTGGCCCCTCCAGCCTGTAGGTGAGCATGGCGCCAGTGAACTCCTGCCAGGCGCGGCAATGAATGACCAGGCCGGCGGCTTCTCCCGGAGCGACAGTGGCGAACGCCGGCCGGACATCGAACTGAATTGCCCCGCGCAGCGCCAACCGCTGGCAGGATGAGAGCAGCTGGATAGCTTCCTCGCTGGCATTGAAGCCATCCTCTGCCTCGAAGTTGAGCATCACCCAGCGCCCGCCAGCAAAGCGGTTGTGGTAATGGTCAAGCATTACAACCGGCACGGCCAGGGTTCGGCCATCGGCGCTCACCGCCTCCACGAGCGGCTCTATCTGGGCGCAGGCAACGCCCTGTGAACCGGTGCGCGCGTAGTAGTCTTCGTCCGACAGCCGCGCCATGAGGCTCCAGGCACGCCTGACGCGCCAGCCACCACCCACGCTGCTGAGAGAGGGATGGGCAGTGCGCAGGAGCAGGTCTTGCGCCGGGATCGGCCAGGCCTGGTTGATCAGCAGCGCTTTCTGGTAGGCAACGGTTGGTCGGCCGGGAACGAAGGACTGGCGTTGGCGCTGGACCGGGACGGAGAAGGGAGCGCCGCCGATGGTGAGCAAGTTGCCACCGCGTTCCAGGTACGACAGTATCTGCGGCCAGGCGGCGAGCGGGAATGCCGACCCGTACGGCAGCACGAGCAGAGCTACATTGCCGGCGGAGAGAGCAGCGCCCAGTTGGTCCTCGCCGGCAAACTCAGAATGGGCGAGGGCGGCCTCCAGCATGGGCCGCTGCACCGGCGACGCTTCGTAGAAAGGGAAGTCATCTTGCCAGAATACCAGCGTACGCGGAACCTGTGCCATCCTCTGCTCCCACACTCTATTCGCTGGCCCGCGAGGGCCACACATTTGCCAGGCAAGCCGTCCCTGCTGATGATAGGGGCTGCCTGGCGCTGGCAAGCATAGGATATGCTCGCGCCCTGTCAAGGTGGAGCATTCTCACATGGTCGGCCTGGGCGCACTCGGTCGCGAAGGAAGTAGCGATGGGACTTGGAAAGAGCATTCGCATGGCGCGCCTGTTCGCGCACTCATCTGGGCGCTTCTGCTCGGTCGCTGTTGACCACTACATCGGCTATGGCGACGGTCTGCCCCTGCCCCTCAGGCGCCTGGGCCAGACTCTCACTGCAGTTGTCGCTGGACGCCCAGATGCGATCACGATGCACAAGGGCGTTGCCGAGACGTTTTGGGCGGACTGGGCGGGCAAGGTCCCGTTCATTCTGCAGACGATTATTGCCCGTCCGGATGACAGCGCTTGGGAGCAAGTGGCCAGCGTCGAGGAAGCATTGCGCCTGGGGGCCGACGCTGTCGCCACCGCTGCCTTCATCCATGGGGGAACCGAGGGGCGGCAACTGCGCCTGATCGCGGACATCGTACGCGAGGCCGGACGTTACGACTTGCCGGTGGTCGCGCACATCTACCCGAGAAAGACCAGGCACGACGAAGCGGGCGAAAGCGGTTTCACCAGCGGCGATGCCATCAGCCATGCTCCGGAAGACGTCGCCTGGGCGGCCCACTGCGCGGTGGAGATTGGCGCTGACATCATCAAGGTGCCTTATTGTGGCGAGCGCTCTGCTTTCAGCGACATAGTATCCGAGGTCGCGCGTCCTGTGGTGGTGGCCGGCGGACCCAAAGCGCCCACCCTCAGAGACGCTCTGGCTATGACGGACGATGCGGTGGCCGCTGGCGCCAGAGGCGCGACCATCGGCCGCAATATCTGGGGGTCGGGGCACACGACGGCGGCTCTTCAGGCCTTCAAGTACGTTGTGCATGATCGAAGGACTCCGCAGCAGGCCCTTGAGGCGGCCGGTTTGGCTCTGTAGGGCCGCAAACGCGCGGTCATGTGGCCTGGTTTGGCATGGATGCTGCAACTGCTGCGCCTAGGCTTGTCGCCCTGCGGCCAGCGAGCCGGGCGTGCGCCTTCTTGGGGCATGATTTCGTCGTGTCGGTCCAGCCGCATAGTATTGTGCACGGCATCAGGAACTGAATTCCTGGTGTGAAAGCTAGACGCAGTGTGCTATACTATGCGCGTCTCAGCATGGCAGAGATAGGAGCAGGCAACTGAACTCCAACGCAGTAGTCATCGGCCTGTACGTCGTGGCGGCCATCTTCTTTGCCGTGATCGCCATTGTGATGGCGTACTTCCTGCGCCCCAAACGGCCGACCCCCGGCAAAGCCACCACCTACGAGAGCGGCATGACCACTCGCGGCGAGACGTGGGTTCGTTTCCGGGCCCAGTACTACGTCTTTGCTCTTGTCTTCGTCCTCTTCGATGTCGAGACTGTCTTCCTCTATCCATGGGCGGCAGCGTATAACCGCCTAGGGCTGATGGCCTTTTTCGAGGGACTGGCGTTCGTAATCATTCTCGCTCTCGGCCTGGTCTATGCCTGGGCCAAGGGCGACCTGCGCTGGATGTAGAGTTGGCGAGGGAGATGCCTGAGCGATCTCTGGAACACACGCTTTCGGTCCCTGAGACTCTGCTGCCGGACGATCTGAAACGCAATGTTCTGCTGACGACGGTTGACGCCGTTTACAACTGGGCCAGGCGGCGCTCGATGTGGCCGCTCACCTTCGGCCTGGCCTGTTGCGCTTTGGAGATGATCGCGGCCGGAGCCTCGCGTTACGACTACGGCCGCCTGGGCATGGACATCCCCAGGGCCACGCCGCGTCAGGCCGACCTGCTTATTCTGAGCGGCACCATTACGCACAAGATGGCGCCTCAGGTCCTACGCGTATGGGAGCAGATGCCGGAGCCCAAGTACGCGCTGGCCATGGGCGCTTGCGCCATTTCCGGTGGGACATTCTCATCGTATGCCGTGGTGCAAGGGGCATCCCAACTGATGCCGATTGACATCTTCGTGCCCGGTTGCCCGCCCAGGCCAGAAGCGTTGATAAACGCGTTCGTCAAGCTGCATGAGATGCTGTTGAAGCAATCTGTGAAGACCGTAGAGTGGTACGCCAAGGAGCCGAAGGCGTGAGCCACGATTCAACGCTGGCTGACTTGCAGGCCGCTTTCCCGGACCAGGTCGTGGAGCACCCGCAAGGCCTCGATTTCACCGTGGTGGTGCTTCCCGACCGCCTGCGGGAATTGTTCCTACACCTGCGGGACAAGGCGAAGCTGAATTACCTCTCTAACCTGACTGTTGTGGACCGGCCGGAGCGGTTTGAGGTCGTCTACCATCTGTATTCGACGATCGAGCCCGGGCCGGTGTTCGTGGTAAAGGTCTATCTGCCAGATAAGGAGTCGGCGCACGTGCCATCTGCCGTGCCTGTCTGGCAGAGCGCCTATTATCAGGAGCGCGAGGCCTTCGATATGTTCGGCGTCGTGTTCGATGGGCATCCTGGCCTGACGCGCCTGCTCCTCTGGGAGGGTTTCCCGGGCCATCCGCTGCGCAAGGATTTCGTCAACCGCACCTACTCTTTCGACGAGATGGGCCAGACCCTGCCGCCAGAGGACCAGCGCTAGAGACTCTCCACGGAGCGTGTGGCTAGTTGGAAGACTCGCAGACAGTCGCCGCGCTGCAAGATGAGCACATAGATACCGAGAGCATAAGTATCAACTTCGGGCCGCACCACCCCAGCACCCATGGCGTGTTCCGCATGGTCGTCAGGCTGGATGGTGAGACGGTCGTGGATGTCGAGCCCAAGATAGGCTATCTTCACCGCGGCATTGAGAAGCTGGCCGAGGAACGCACCTATCTCCAGATCATACCCTTGGTGGATCGGCTGGACTATGTCTGCCCGATGACCAATGAGCAAGCGTTCTGCCTGGCCGTCGAGAAACTCGGCGCGATCGAGGTGCCAGAGCGGGCCGAATACATCCGCGTGATCATGGCCGAGCTCACGCGGATAATGAGCCATGTCCTTGCCGTTGGTTTCCTGTGGAACGAGCTGGGCGCCACGTTCACTCCCATGATCTATGCCTATCGCCAACGCGAGTACCTGCAGGACCTTTTCGAGCTCGCGTCCGGCGCACGCATGTTCCACAACTACATGCGGCCTGGGGGCGTCGTGGCGGACCTGCCCGATGGCTGGGTGGCGCGAGCACGCAAACAGCTGGCCGAGTTTGAGCGCTTCCTGGACCAGTTCGAGACCCTGATGACCGAGAACGAGATCTTCCTGGCGCGCACCATTGACGTGGGCGTACTGCCGCCGGACCTGGCCATCAACTGCGGCATCTCCGGCCCGGTTCTACGGGCCACCGGTGTCGCCTACGATCTGCGCCGGGCGGACCCGTACAGCATCTACGAGCGCTTCAAGTTCGAGATTCCCACGCGCTCGCATGGCGATACCTACGACCGCTACTGCCAGTATTTCGCTGAGATGCGCCAGAGCCTGAGTATCATACATCAGGCTCTCAACCGGTTGCCCGTCGGCCCCGTGTTCAACGAGAAGGCGAAACGTCTGCGGCTGCCAGCGGGCGAGGCCTATGGCCACATTGAGTCACCCAAGGGTGACCTCGGCTTCTACATAGTGAGCGACGGGAAGCCGCAGCCTTACCGGTTCCACATTCGCAGCACCTGCCTGCTCAACCTCACCGCCCTGCGGCAGATGGTGATCGGGCAGAAGCTTCAGGACCTTGTGATCATATTCGGCAGCCTGAACGTGACCATGGCCGACATAGACCGCTAGAGAGGCCGGCAAATGGAGTTCCTTGACGTTCTGCCTTTGATGATCATGCAGTGGGTGCGCACCCAGCTTGACATGATCATGCCCGTGTGGGGCGCCGAGGCCATAGTAGCAGTGATCAAGATCATCTTGCTGCTGGCCGTGGGCATAGCGCCTGTCATCGCCTTCACGTGGGCCGAGCGCAAGACGCTAGCCCGCGCCCAAGACCGGTTCGGTCCGAACGTCGCCGGACCTTACGGCCTTGTGGTAGCTTTCGCCGATGCCATCAAGATCCTGACGAAAGAAGACGTAACCCCGGCGGCGGCGGACAGCATCGTTTTCCGCCTGGCCCCCGGGCTCATTCTGGTGCCGGCGCTCCTGGTCCTGGCGGTCGTCCCCTTCGGGCGGGGAATGGTCGCGGCGGACCTGAACGTGGGTATCCTCTATGCGGTGGCGATGGGCTCGGTGACCGTGCTGGGTGTCCTTTCCGCCAGTTGGTCGTCGAGGAACAAGTACTCACTGGTGAGTGCGTTTCGCTCCCTGGCGCAACTGGTGAGCTACGAAGTACCCATGGCCTTCGCTCTTCTAGCCGTGGTCCTGGCCAGCGGCAGCCTGAGCACGGTGCGCATCGTTGAGGCGCAGGTGGTGCCTTTCGCCATCTCGATGCCTCTGGCGGCGCTCATCTACTTCCTTTCCTCGCTGGCCGAGGCGAACCGTTCGCCTTTCGACATGCTCGAGAGCGAATCCGAGATCGTGGCTGGGCTGAACCTCGAGTACTCGGGCATGCGCTTCGCCATGTTCTACATCGCGGAGTACTTGCACATCTTCTTGGTTGCGGCGCTGACGACGACGTTGTTCCTGGGGGGCTACAAGGGGCCTCTGCTGCCCGGCTGGGTCTGGTTCTTTGGCAAGAGCCTGCTTGTAGTGTTCGTGGTGCTCTGGATCCGCACGACCTGGCCGCGCATCCGCCTGGACTACCTGCTGGACTTCGCCTGGAAGTTCCTGGTGCCCTTGGGCATGGCAAACCTGGTGCTGGTTGCGATCGCCTACAGACTGGCGAGCAACCCCTATCTGGCGGCGGGGCTCAGCCTTGTCGGCAACCTGGTTATCCTGCTCCTGGCGGGTGGCATTCTGGTGCTGGTAGCGCGGCGCAGCCAGTCCCGTCGCTTGCGCGCCGTAGTGTTAGGAGAGGCGTAGATGCTCGGGCGAGGCATGCTGAAGGGCCTTTACGTCACTCTCCGGCATATGGCGCAATCCTATGTCAAGGGGCCGCGGCGCTTCCCGCGGCGGTACGTGCCGGGCGGCAAACTGGAGCGAGGCGAACCTGATGTCGAGGGGATGTTCACGCTCCAGTATCCCTTCGAACGGTACGAGATGTTCCCGCGCTTCCGCGGCGTCCTCTGCCATTTGCGGGACGAGCAGGGCCAGCCGCGTTGCACGGCATGCATGAACTGCGAGCGTGCCTGCCCCCATGGCGTGATCTCCATTGTGGCCGAGGGCAAGGGCAAACAAAGACGCCCGAAGAGCTATACGTACAACCTCGCGCGCTGCATTTTCTGCCGCTTGTGTGTTGAGTCCTGCCCCTTCGATGCCATCGAGATGTCGCGCGAGTACGAGGTCACCAGCTTCAGCGACAACCTTGTCCTGAACTTGGAGGACCTCCTGGCGATTGGCGACCGGAGTGGCATCAAGCACAGTGGCGAGGCCTGGAAGGAGCCAGAGCCTGGTGATGGGCAAGACGTCGGGGCGGAAGGCAGCGCTGGCGCGGGCAACAATGGCTAGGGAGGGGCGATGGGCGTAGCTCAGGTCGTCTTCATTGTGCTAGGCCTGATCACTGTGGCTGCGGCCGTGGCTGTGGTCTCGCTGCCAAACCTCTTCCACAGCGCTCTCAGCCTGGTTCTGGCGCTCTTTGCCCTGGCCGGGTTATATGCCCTGTTGGGGGCCGGCTACATCGCTGTCGTCCAGGTGCTGATCTACGTGGGTGCGGTGGCCGTACTGATCATACTGGGGATAATGGTGAGCGAGCGCTTCATGGGACATCGCCGGCAGGCGATAAGCGAACAGTGGTGGATTGGTGCCATTGCCGCTGCCCTCTTGTTGGCGGTGCTCTCCTACCTCGGCGTTCGTGTTGCTTGGCCAGTGGTGGTCCAGCAGCCGCCGAGCGACATGGTCGCCCGCCTGGGCGAGGCCCTGGTTGGCAAGTATGTGCTGCCGTTTGAGGTTGCCTCGCTCGTGCTCGTGGCTTCGCTCATCGGCGCCATCTATATCGCCCGCGAGCGCAGCTGAGGTGAGGCCAGATGATGGATAGCATCCTCGGCACGATACCACTGAGCTGGTACCTGGTGTTGGCTGCGGCGCTCTTTTGCATAGGCCTGTATGGCGTGCTGGCCCGGCGCAATGCGATCGCCATCCTGATGAGTGTGGAATTGATCCTGAACGGAGCCAACCTGAATTTTCTGGCTTTCTGGCGCTACACGGGGCCGCAGGACTTCGATGGCGTCGTTTTCGCCCTGATCGTGATGGCTGTTGCCGCCTGTGAGGCCGCGGTAGGGCTGGCACTGATCATCGCCATCTTCCGTGACCGGCGCACTGTGGATCTGGACAACATAGACCTTATGAGAGGGTAGCAGATGGCCACCACTCGTGGTCAGTGGCTGCGTGGAGATGCGTGCCGATGCTACAGCTAGTGTGGCTTGTACCAGCCCTGCCGCTCTTGGGCTTCGGCGCCATCTCTCTGGGTGCCTGGCGGCGGCGCCGGTTGACTACATGGATCAACTGGGCCGCCATCGGGGCCGCCTGGCTGCTCGGCTGGGGCATCTTCATCGTCACCTGGGGCCAACCCGCTCTCGCTGATACGCCCTGGCGCGAGGTGCTGCTGCGCATCCCTACGGGTCGCGCGGTGCTCGACCTGGGGTTCATGGTTGACCCGCTGACGGGCATCATGCTGTTCATGGTGCCCTTCCTTTGCCTGCTCATCAGCATCTACTCCCGTGGCTACATGCACGGCGACAAGCGCTACAGCAGGTACTTTGCCTACGTGTCATTATTCGCGACCGGGATGCTGGGGCTGGTCGTCTCCGACAACCTGCTTTTCCTGTACATCTTCTGGGAGATAATGGGGCTCTGCTCGTACCTGCTGATCTCGTTCTGGTTCGAGCGCCCTGCTGCCTATCGTGCGGGCCTCAAGGCTTTCCTGACAACGCGCGTGGGCGACACCATGCTCTTCATTGGCTTGCTGCTGCTTTACGCGCGCACCGGCACCTTGCGCTTCAGCGAAATCTTCACGCGCTCCAGCCTGGAGGGCCTGGCCACGGCGACAGCATGGCTCCCTCTTGCTGGAAATGTCCCCCTTGCCAGCGTGATCGCGATGCTCATTTTTGGCGGTGCGGTCGGCAAATCCGCCCAGTTCCCGCTGCACGTCTGGTTGCCTGACGCCATGGAGGGCCCAACTCCGGTCAGCGCCCTCATCCATGCGGCGACGATGGTGTCGGCTGGCGTCTACCTGGTGGCGCGCACCTTCCCGCTGTTTGCTGTGGTGGGCGACGGGCATAACGGAGCCATGTCCACAGTGGCCTTTATCGGAGCCTTCACCGCCCTCTTCGCGGCCACGATCGCCGTCGCTCAGAACGACATCAAGAGGGTGCTGGCTTTCTCTACGATCAGCCAGTTGGGCTACATGATGGCGGCTCTGGGTGTCGGCGCCTATCTGGCGGCAGTGTTCCATCTCATCGCCCACGCTTTCTTCAAAGCCCTACTGTTCTTGGGGTCAGGTGCTGTGATCACCGGGGCGCACCACGAACAGGACATGATGAAGATGGGTGGCCTCAGGCAGCGCATGCCAGTGGTCTTCTGGACGTTCTTGGCCGGCACCTTAGCTCTGGCCGGGATATTTCCTTGGGCGGGCTTCTGGAGCAAGGACGACATCCTGGCTGAGGCCTTTAACACGGGGCACCTGGCCGTGTATTTCACTCTCACAGCGGCTGCCTTCCTGACAGCTTTCTACATGAGCCGGCAGGTGTGCCTCGTGTTCCTGGGTAAGCCCCGGAGCCACAGCGCCGCGCACGCCAGTGGCGTTTCCAGACTCATGAGTGGACCGCTGGTTGTCCTGAGCATATTCGCCACCCTGTTTGGGTTCGTAGGTGTGCCTCGGGACTTCTGGATCCTGGGCCCATTGTTGGGCAACCAGCCTTTCCACCGCTATCTGGCCAACATGTGCGCCGTGGTCAGGCACGAGGCCTTGCCGCAGGCACCGCTCAACTGGGCCGTGATGGGCGTATCGCTTTTCCTGGCACTGTCGGGCATGTACCTGGGTTACTTGCTTTACGCCCGTCGGCCGTTAGCGGAGGGCGAAGCGGATCCACTGCGTTGGCTGCTCGGACCGGTATATCCCGTGCTGGAGCACCGCTACTACATTGACGAGTTCTACCAGGCCACGTTCATTCGCTTCACGCTGTGGCTATCTGGGTTCTTCGCCAGCATTGATGCTCGCTGGGTGATTGACCCCTTCGTCAACCTGGTGGGCCGGGCTGGCGTTGCTCTCTCTCGCCTGGCGGACGCGTTTGACGCTAAGGTGGTGGACGGTGCAGTGGCCGGCATTGGCCGGTCAGTACGCGCGGGTGGCCGCGTGTTGCGCCAGGTGCAGACCGGCCTTGTGCAGGACTACCTGCTGGTGGTTGTGGTGACGGTCGCGCTGCTGCTCGGCATCTTCCTGTATTGGTGACATCTTGGGCTCGGTCCGGCTGGAAATAGCGACGACGGCTCTAGCTGGGGGCTGGCTCCTGGAGGCTGCATAGATGGGGTTTCCTATCCTGTCGTTGGTGACGTTCCTGCCCTTGCTGGGGGCGATCATCGTCTTGCTGCTGCCCTCGAGCAACGTGCGCAGCATACGCATTGTATCGGTCGCGGTAGCCGCCCTGGACCTGGTGCTGGGCGCCATCCTCTGGGCGGCGTATGACCGGGGGGCGGGTGGGTTCCAGTTTCAGGAGATGGCGAACTGGATCCCCAACATAGCGGTCAACTACCACCTGGGCGTTGACGGCATCAGTGTGCCCATGATCTTTCTGACCACGCTGCTTACGCCGCTCGCTCTCCTCTATTCGGCGTACACGATCAAGGACCGTGTCAAGGAGTTCTTCTTCCTTTTCCTCCTGCTCGAGACGGGCATGCTGGGCGTATTCGTGGCTCTGGACCTGGTGCTCTTTTACGTGTTCTTCGAGCTTGGCCTGGTGCCCATGTACTTCCTGATCGGCATCTGGGGCGGTGCCAAGCGCGAGTACGCGGCGATCAAGTTCTTCCTCTACACTCTTGCTGGCAGCGTCGCGATGCTGCTGGGCTTCTTCTACATCTACTTCACGACCGGCAGTTTCAGCATCCTCGATGCGACAGCCCGCTTCGAATCGCTGCGACCGTTCGGGTCCAACTTCGCCGCTGTCAGCCTTGCCTTCTGGGGCGTATTCCTGGCTTTCGCAATCAAGCTGCCTTTGTGGCCCTTCCACACCTGGCTGCCGGACGCGCATACCGAAGCACCGACGGCCGGCAGTGTGATCCTCGCCGGGGTTCTGCTGAAGTTGGGCGGTTACGGTTTCCTGCGCATCCTGCTGCCCGTGTTCCCGTCCGCTTTCCACTACTGGGCGCCGTTGATCGCCGCGCTCGCAGTGGTGAGCATCGTCTACGGAGCGCTCGTCTGCCTGGCGCAGTGGGACCTGAAGCGGTTGATCGCTTACTCGTCGGTTTCGCATATGGGCTATGTGATGCTTGGGGTTGCGGCGGCCGCATACAGCCTCAACGCGGCCGGTCAGGAGGTCAGCCGGGCGATCGCTCTGAACGGGGCGGTGCTTCAGATGTTCAACCACGGCATCATAACTGGCGCCTTGTTCCTGTTGGTCGGCGTGATTTACGAACGCGCTCACACGCGCGACCTCAAGGCGTTTGGCGGCCTGGGGGCGCTCATGCCCTATTTCTATGGCTTCTTCCTCGTCGCCGGTTTCGCTTCGCTGGGACTGCCGGGCCTGGCTGGTTTCTGGGCTGAACTGATGGTATTCCGGGGTACCTTTGGCATCATGCCTGCTTATGCGATCGTGGGCGCCTTGGGTATCGTGGTTACGGCGGCCTACATCCTATGGAAGATCATGCAGAACATGTTCCTTGGGCAGCCGAACGAGCGCTGGGCAGGCCTGCCAGATATGCACTCTTGGGAGATAGCCTCTCTGGCGCCGCTCCTCGCGGTCATGGTGTTCTTCGGGCTTTACCCCACCCCGATCATCGGACTGATCAATACGGCAACTACGGCTATGGCGCGGGCGCTGGCCCTCGTCCTTTAGAGGCGGATAATGAGCCTGGGAACGACGCTGACGCTTCTCTCGCCGGAGCTCACGCTCTTTCTGGGCGCAGCGCTCGTGCTCGCCCTGGACCTAAGCTTGCGCGGCGGGGCGCGTAGAGCCATCGTCTGGGTGGCGTTGGCGGTGCCGATCTTGGCAGCGCTGCTTGCACTGGCCTTTCTGTGGGGCCAGCAGGTGGCATTGCTGTCAGGCATGATGGTGGCCGACCCCCTGGCGCTCTATTTCAAGCTGGTGGCCTACGGCTGCGCTGCCCTTGTCATTCTGGGTTCGCCGCGCTACCTGAGCGATCGAACTGACAGACCGGGCGAGTTCTACCTGTTGGTGCTCCTGGCCACGCTCGCAGCAACACTGGCCAGCGCTGCTTCGGACCTGATCAGCCTTTATCTGGCCTTCGAGTTTCTGAGCCTGGTCAGTTACGTCTTGGTGTCTTTCCTGCGTGGCGACCGCCGCTCGAGCGAGGGCGGCCTGAAGTACTTCCTCTATGGAGCGGTGACATCTGCCATCATGCTCTATGGCATGAGCCTGCTTTATGGCGCCACAGGGACTACGAACCTGGCTGCCATCGCTGCCAACCTGCGCGGCCCGGCCTCTTCGCTGCGCTGGCTGGCCGTACCGACTGCGGTCCTGCTGCTGGCGGGTTTCAGCTTCAAGATCGCGATCGCACCATTCCACCAGTGGGCACCCGATGCCTACGAAGGTGCTCCCACGCCATACACGGCCTTCCTGTCCGTGGCATCGAAGATGACCGGCGTTGCCGTACTGGTACGGGTGATGTTCGTCGCCTTGGGGGATTTCCAGCCCACCTGGGCGCGGGTGCTGGGCGCATTCGCAATCGTGAGCATGATTCTGGGTAACTTCGTCGCTCTGCAGCAGGCCAACATCAAGCGGCTGCTGGCCTACTCCACCGTTGCCCACGCCGGGTACATCATGGTAGGTGTGGCTACGGCCGTCCTGGCACCCCGGCCCTTCAACGGCCTGAACGGCGTACTATTCTACGGGGCGGCGTACCTCTTCACCAACGTTGGTGTGTTCCTGGCTGTCATTGCGGTAGAACAGGCGAGTGGCTCGACAACGATCAGTGACTATGCCGGCATGTGGCGGCGGTCGCCCGTGGTGGCAGCATTGATGGCCTATCTCTTGTTGTCGCTGACAGGGATCCCATTCTCGGCCGGCGCTCTCGCCAAGTTCTTCGTCTTTGCCTCTGCTATTCAGGCCGGGTCGTTCGGCCTCCTGCTGGCGGCCATCGGCATCCTCACGAGCGTCGTGGCTGCTTTCTACTATCTGAACATCGTCCGTTATATGTTCTTCGAACGTAGCGAGGCGGAAAGCCCGGTCATTGTGAACAGGTCGGTGAAGGTGGCGCTCGCTATCGCCACTGCAGTGACGCTCATCATCGGCGTTTATCCCCAGCCACTGGTGCAACTCGCCTCCCGCTCGGCGGTGATGCTGGGGATGCTGTTCTAGGGCCTGGCGAAAATGCACTTGTGATTCACTTGCGCTAGATTTGGCTGGCATTTGAAATCGGCGCGGGCTGCATGGCCCGCGCCTCACTTTGCGGGGGTCTGACTGCATGGTTCGTCTGGCCGTTGTTGATGTTGATGGTTGCCTGAACGCCGGTGAGGGCAAGCGCCTCGATCTCGAGTCCCTTGGCAGGTTGGCGGCGATCAACAGTGAAGCCTTGGCCGGCAGGGGTCCGGCCATCACCCTGTGCACCGGCAGGCAGGGGCCGTACGTCGAGGTGTTCATGGATGCCATCGGCGCTTTCCTGCCGGGGTTGTTCGAACTCGGGTGCGGCATGTATGACCCGAGGGACTACTCGTTCTTGGCTCATCCAGCCATCTCACCGCAGCACCTGCGTGCTTTGGCCGAGGTGCGCCGCCTGCTCACCAGCGCCGTGATCGAGCCGGGCCTGGGCCAGTTCTCGTTGGGGAAGGAGTTCATGGCCACGGTCTATCCCCGTGGCGGCATCAGCCTGGACGAGTTGGCGGCGCTGTGTCGGCAGAGGTTGGCTAATGTGCAGGAATACCGTATGCTCCAATCCGCTACCTGCGTGGATTTCGTGCCTGTCGGCGTGGACAAGGGCGCGGGTGTGCGCTGGCTTGCGGAGCGCACCGGCATTCCTCTAGAGGACATGGGTGGAGTTGGTGATTCCAACACCGACTGGACCTTTCTCTCTTTGACTGGTGAGAGCGCTGCGCCAGCCAACGCGCAGGAGGAGCTGCGCCGGCGCGCCCGGTATGTGTCACCCTATCCTTACATCGCGGGCACGCTCGACATAATCAGGCACTGGCGCGATGGCCAGTGAGTGTAGTGCCGATCACCGTGGTTGCGGCATACTCAGGGAGGTTGCAGGAGCCAGGTGTTCTCGTTTGAACTGATCAGGGGCGAGGGAACCGGGCCGCGGCTCGGCCTGGTCCGCACCGAGCATGGCGTCATCGCCACCCCAGCCTTCATGCCGGTGGGAACGCAGGCTACGGTAAAGACGATGGCTCCTTGGGAGTTGCGTGCCATCGGGGCCGAGATCGTGCTGGGCAACACTTATCACCTGTATCTGCGCCCGGGTGTGGACATAATCGCCAGCCTGGGTGGCCTGCATGAGTTCATGGCCTGGCCTCACCCTATCCTGACTGACAGCGGCGGGTTCCAGGTGTTCAGCCTGGAACACCTGCGCAAGGTGACCGATGAGGGTGTTCTCTTCCGCTCGCACATTGACGGGTCCGAGCATTTCCTTTCGCCAGAGAGAGCCGTCGAGATCCAGGAAGGCCTGGGTGCAGACATCATCATGTGTCTGGACGAATGCTCGGCGCCAGGTGACCGCGGGCTCATTGAGGGAGCCATGCGTCGTACGCACCTGTGGGCAGAACGCTGCCGGGCGGCGCAGCGGCGTGGCGATCAGGCGCTGTTTGGCATCGTCCAAGGCGGCACGTTTCCCGAGTTGCGTCTCGAGAGTGCGACCTTTCTAGCTGCCCTGGATTTCCCTGGCTATGCGATCGGCGGCCTGAGCGTGGGCGAGAGCAAGGCCGAGATGCACGCTATGCTCGACCTGTTGGCGCCGGCTTTGCCGGCAAACAAGCCACGCTACCTCATGGGGGTAGGTTCGCCTGAGGATTTCGTCGAATGTGTCGCTCGGGGTGTGGATATGTTCGACTGCGTGCTGCCCACGCGGGTTGCCCGCAACGGCGCTGCTTTCACACCCGAGGGCCGCATGAACCTGCGCAACTCCCAGTTCGCCAGCGACCCCCGGCCGATAATGGATGACTGCGATTGCCCGACATGCCGACACTTTTCCCGCGCCTACCTGCGGCACCTGGTGCAAGCAGAGGAGATTCTGGGCCACCGCCTGATAACGATGCATAACCTGCGCTTCTTCCTCAGGCTGATGGCAGATATCCGCCAGAGCATCGCTGCAGGTAGATTCGAGGATTTCCGGCGCGATTTCCTGGCCCGTTACCGGCCGGTTGACCCGGCAGTGCGCCGCCAGAACGTCGAGGCGCGGCTCAGGAGCCAGAGGCGGTGAAGGCGAGGTCGGCCAGTGTCAGGCTGACTAGGGACTGGCTTCTCGCGTCGCTCTTGCTGGTGTGGGCTGTGGTGCTGCCGGGCTGCGTCTCGGGGTTCGCGCCGGCACAGGCAAGCGAGAGCGTACTGGTGCAAGCGCCGCCACTGGCCACGATGCCGCCGGTCGCCTTGCACCTGGCCGTCGAGGGCGAGTTTGCTGATCTAGCGGCGGAGATGGCCGCTGCGTACCCAGAGAAACTGTCCGAGCAGGTTGCACCTTGCCAGGCTGGTGTAGACCTGGTGTACAGCGGTTACGCCGATGCGGCACTGGTTTGGGGACCGCCACCGACTGTGGCCGATCCGCTGGCTGCCGAGGCAGTGGCCGCCGACGCTTTGGCGATCGTGGTGAACCCAGCCAACCGAGTCGGCCCACTAGACACGGAGCAACTGGCGGACATTTTCACTGGCCGTACACAGGAATGGAGCAGTTTCGGCCAGTCGTTGGGCAGCATCCAGGTGGTGGGTTGGCAGCCTGGCAGCGGCGCTGCGGCGGCTCTGAGCGCCCTCATCTTGCAGGGCGGCGAACTCACGAGCACGGCCCTGATTGCCGGCAGCAGCGACGCCGTGCTAGACTCGGTTGCCGCGCGACCGGGGGCAATCGGCTTCCTGCCAGCATCTGAGTTGCGCGCCGGCGTCCGGGTGGTGACGGTCGGGGGCGTCAGGCCGGAGCCGTCCAGGGTGCGCCGAGGTGAGTACCCGCTGATGACGGGCGTGTGGCTGGTGCTGCGCAAGGGGGGCGCCGGGGAGCAATTCCTTGCCTTCCTACAGTCGCAGGAGGGGCAGGCTATCCTCGGCAACCACTATGCGCCGCGGGACGTGATAGCTAGACACTAGCGCGGACGAACGGGTTGCGGCGCTTCTCCAGGCCAATGGAGGTGGATGGGCCATGGCCCGGATAAACGACCGTAGCGTCGGGAAGGGTGAAGAGGCGTCGCTTTATCGAGCGCAACAGGGCATGGCTGTCGCCACCGGGCAGATCCGCTCTGCCGACGCCGAGGCGGAAGAGTGTGTCCCCACTGAAGAGGATGGCTTGCTCCGGGCAGTATAAGCAGCAGCTCCCGGGCGTGTGGCCGGGGGTGTGGAGCACTTCGAAATCTGCCCGGCCAACCGGCAGGTGTTGGCCATCGGTGATCGCGATGGGAGTGGCGCTGAGCGACGGCGGGGGCACGAACCAGCTCGGCAGGTCCCCAGGCAGGTCATCTTCTGTCAGGTTGGCGGGCAGGAGGCCACCGGCCGCCAGGAGGGGGATGTCCTCGCTGTGGACATAGACTGGGGCAGCCGTCTCCCTGGCCAGGGCATCCAGAGCGCCGATGTGGTCGAAGTGAGCATGGGTGCAGACGATCAGGCAGATGCGCGCGCCCAAGCGACCGGCTGCCGCCAGGATGACATCGGCGTCAGCCGCGGCATCCACCACCATGGCCTCGCCCGCGTCGGCATAGACATAGCAGTTGGTCTGTAGGGGGCCGAGGGTAAGCGTTTCAAGCATTGATACCAGGCCTCGCTGAAGTAGCGTGATTATACGCTGGCCCGGCACTCTGCACCATGCCGGCAGCGGGCAACCTACGAGAATCCGGTCGCTTCGGGCGGCCATCTGCAATCGGGAGTACCCAAATGAGGATGAAGAGCCTGTTCGGCACCACGTTGCGCCAAGACCCGGCCGAGGCCGAACTCATCAGTCACCGGTTGTTATTGCGAGGCGGTTTCATCCGGTCTCTGGGATCGGGCATCTACGCTTACCTGCCCCTGGCGCTCGCTTCCATGCATCGGCTGGAGCAGATCATCCGCGAGGAGATGAATGCCATCGGCGGGCAGGAGATGCAGATGCCGCTGGCCCAGCCGGCAGAGCTATGGAAGGAAAGCGGCCGCTGGTACAGTGTGGGTCCGGAGTTGCTCCGTTTCCAGGACCGGGGCGAGCGGGACATGGTGCTGGCGATGACCCATGAGGAGGCCGTGACCGACCTCATCCGGCGCGAGGTCTCGTCCTACCGGCAATTACCATTTATGGTCTACCAGTTTCAGACGAAGTTCCGCGACGAACCGCGCCCGCGTGGCGGGCTGGTGCGGGTGCGCGAGTTCACCATGAAGGACGGCTACAGCGCCCATGCGGATTTTGCCGACCTCGATGCCTACTATCCGCTGGTGAAGACAGCCTATGAGAACATCTTTCGACGCTGCGGCCTGGAAACGACGGTCGTTGAGGCCGACACGGGCATGATGGGCGGCAAAGCCTCCCACGAGTTCATGATCCTGTCCGAGGCCGGCGAGGACACGATCGTTCACTGCCCTTCCTGTGGCTACTCGGCAAACGCTGAGGCAGCCAAGCTGAGCAAGGGGCGGCCCGCTCCAGGGTCGGCGCTTCCCAAGGAGGAGGTGGCTACCCCGGGCGCGCATACGATCGAAGAGTTGGCTGCCTTTCTCGGCATTCCCAAGAGCAAGACGGCAAAGGCCGTGTTCTACGTTGACCAGGGCGGCAAAGTCGTATTCGCTGTGATTCGCGGCGACCTGGAAGTGAACGAGACTAAACTGCGCAACCTGACCGGCGCGACAGAATTGCGGCCAGCCACTGATGAAGAGTTGCGTGCCGTTGGGGTTGTCCCCGGTTATGCTTCACCGGTGGGGATAAAGGGCGTGCGCGTCGTCGTTGATGATTCGCTGCTGGGTGCAGCCAATCTTGTGGCCGGGGCCAACCGAGAGGGATATCATCTCCTCAACGTCAACTTCCCCAGGGACTTTGAAGCAGAGGTTGTCGGCGACATCGCTCTGGCTCGGTCGGGCGATCCTTGCGCTGTCTGCGGGCAGCCACTCACCGTCCAGAGAGGCATCGAGGTTGGCCACATCTTCAAGCTGGGCACCAAGTACAGCGAGGCGATGCATGCCACGTATCTGGACGCGGAAGGCCAGGAGAAGCCGATCGTGATGGGCTGCTACGGCATAGGCATCGGCAGGTTGCTGGCCGCCGTGGTTGAGCAGCATCACGACGAGCGCGGCATCATCTGGCCGCCGGCCGTTGCTGCCTGCCAGGTGCACATGGTGGGCCTCAACCTGGACCGGCCCGAGGTTGCTGACGTTGCCGAGAGGGTGTACGAGCGGTTGGGTGCGCGCTACCAGGTGCTCTTCGACGATCGCGTGGAGAGCAGTGCTGGGGTGAAGTTCAACGATGCTGACCTGCTAGGCATGCCTGTGCGCGTCACCATCAGCCCACGCAGCCTGAAGGCGGGCGGCGCTGAGGTGCGGGCGCGCTGGGCCGCTGAGGCAGAGATCGTGCCGGTGGATGGCATAGAGGCTGCGGTCGAAGGCGTCCTGCAGAGTTGGCCCTGGCAGAAGTGAGAGGCCTGTGGCCCATCGGCCGCTGGTGGTTCTGGTTGGAGCGTGCTTTCCCTGAAGGAGGCGTCGAGCGATGAAGGTGGCGATCATCTCCGACGTTCATGACAATGTCTGGAACCTGGAGCGAGTGCTGGCAGCGGTCTCGCGGGACGGCGCACGAGCCCTGATCATGTGTGGCGATTTCTGCGCTCCCTTCACGCTGCGCCAGATCGCTACCTCGTTCGCTGGCCCGGTGCATGCCGTGTTCGGGAACAATGACGGCGATCGCTGGTTGCTTTCCAGGGTGGCGGCCGAGGCCGGTTGCCTGGCACTGTACGGCGACTATGCTGAACTGCAACTCGACGGAGCGAAGGTGTTCGTCTGTCACTACCAGGATGTGGGCAGGCACATCGCCGCGTCCGGCAGATTCCAGGCTGTGTTTTATGGCCACTCTCATGTGGCCGAGCTAACCCAGGGGCCAAGCCTGGCGCTCAATCCTGGCGAGGTGATGGGCCGGTTCGGCAAGGTGACCTACGGCCTATATGATACTGCCGCAAACGAGGGAAGCATCTGCGAGCTCTAGGAGCGTCAACCGTGGAGGAACTGGATAGGCATTCACGCATCCGGTCGGTCAGGCGCAAGATAGCTGGTACGCGCATGCGGGCGTTACGGGAAGGTTTCGACGTGAGCGTCGAGGAGTGTGCTCAGGCACTGGGGTTGACGCCAGCCGGCATCAGCGAGCGCGAGATCGGGCGTCGGCCACTGCTGGTGGGCGAGTTCTGGCGCTTCTGCTCCTACCTGGGGGTGAGCCCGGCTGATTTCTTTGCGGCAGCGGGTGGGCCTCGTGGGCGACTGCCTGCAGCCCGCCGCCTGCGCTTGCAGCGCAAGATGTTGGGAGCGTCACTGGCCGAGGGGCGGGAGGGTCGAGGCTGGTCGTTGCACGAGGCAGCGACGCAGGCTCATATGACGGAAGAACGCCTGAGGCTGTGTGAGCTAGGCCAGGAGGAATTGACACTGGCTGATGTTGAAGCACTGGCTGAGCTATACGGCATCGGGCTGGACTGCCTCGCTCCTGGGGCCGCGATCGGCAGGGAGAACGTTTCCGAGCGCGAAGGCCCGGTGCAGGACGGTGAGGCCTCTGCCCAGGGCCTCGCAGCTCTGCCAGCCGACCTGCGAGACTTGCTGCAGAGGCCGGAGGCTGAGCGCTATCTGCGAGCGGCATTGGCGCTGGGGCAGCTTCCTGTCGAAGCGCTCACAGCCCTCGAGGACGCCATCTATTTCCTGAGAGGGAGCGCCTAGATCACAGCAGTGCGCACCTGGCCATTTGCACCACAGGGGCCGGCGCGAGCCAGTGCCTCCGGCCGGGTTGCTTATTGATCCGCAGCATCGCATCCTGCCAGCACAGCCTCCGCTCCCCGTTCGCTCGATGTGCCCTGCCCCCTTTCGCTGCCTCGTCGGAGATCGAAGCCAGGGGCTTTGTTGCCCTTATCGGCGGCGGTCGATACTGAGTGCCTCTCCGTGGCCTTGCTCGGGCGGAGATCGGCCTTGTGTCGGTCCGGCACAATGGCCTGTCGGCCCACTTAGCGGGCCGCAACTGGTGGTAGCTTTGGGGGTTAGAGACCATGGCGTGCCGATCGGTGCGCGCTGTCGCTTTGGCCCAGCCGGGCGGGAGTGGGCCACACGTGTGGCCGTTCCAGCGAGGGACGGCCATGATCACAAGGAGGGCTCGTGGGCAACAAGGTTCGTGTAGCCATCATCG
>DAOTVV010000211.1:0-9651 GCA_034436255.1 Anaerolineae bacterium | reverse complement strand
TGGGCAACCTGGCGCAGGCATACATGGCGCAGCAGGATTACGCCAAGGCTAGCGAGTGTTACCGTAAGGCCATCGCCATAGATGCGGACGATGCCGACGTGCTCCTGGGCTTCGCCGGTCTCTGCCGCGCTATGGGCGACACGGAGGGCGCCCTGATCGCCCTGGAGCGCGTCAAGGTGCTGGCTCCGAGCATGGACGGGCTAGACGAGGCGCTGGTTGAATTGCGCGCACAACAGGCAGCATTAGAGGGCGCCAGATGAAAGCTGACCAGAGTGGCTCCGGCCTGATCAGCATCAGGCACGACTTCCAGGCAGACCGGCCCCCGCGGCGCTGGCCATCCGTATCGCTGTGCATGATCGTCCGCGACGAGGAGAAGCACCTGGCTGCCTGCCTGGACTCTGTTCGCGGCCTCGTATCTGAGATGATCATCGTTGACACCGGCTCAAGCGATCGTACCGTGGAGATCGCGAGGGCATACGGAGCCGAGGTTCGTTTCTTCCCCTGGATCAACGATTTCGCCGCCGCTCGCAACGAATCCATTCGCGGTGCAAAGGGCAAGTGGATTCTGTGGATGGATGCCGACGACCGCCTGACCGCGGAAGGCGTTGAGCAGGCGAAGTGCGCTCTGCTCTCGGGCCTCGCCCAGGTTTATGCCTTCCGCGTGGTCAGCCCGGTGGCGGGCAACGGCCAGCCAAACGTCACAGTGCACAGGCGCCTGTTCATGAATGGCCTCGGCCTGCACTTCGAAGGCGCCGTGCACGAGCGGCTGGTACGCGGTCCCCACTATTCCGGCACGATCACCACATGCGAAACCAACATCGTGGTCGAGCACGTCGGCTACCGGGTGGACGCCGAGACCATGAAGGCAAAGGCCCGGCGGAACCTCGAGATCACGCGGGCATGCCTGGAGCGGGACCCTGGCAGCGCCTACTACCAGCGGCACCTCGGCTCAGCCAGTTACATCCTCGAGGACTACGAGACCGCTGCCAGGGCCTTCCAGCAAGTGCTGGACAACAGCTGGGACGAGTTGGCGCCGTTCGAGATCGTGGGTGCTCATGTCCTTCTTGTATCCTCGCTGCAGCGCCTTGGCCGTCATGAGGAAGCACTGCGCGTTGCGGAATTGACCGTGCAGCGATTTCCGGATGTGCAGGACGCCTGGGCGACGCTGGCGAGTTGCCACATCGGCTTTCGGCGCTGGTCGGAGGCGCAGGCGGACCTTGAGCGAGCACTCGCCATCGAGCCTGACCCGGTTCGCTGCCCCAGCCGCCTCCCGCTCGGCGGCGTGCAGCGCGACGCGGCGCTGGTCTACCTTGTCCAGGGTCAACTCGACAAAGCACGCCAGGTGTTTGTGGACTGGGTGAACCAGGCTCGGACCGAGGGGACCCTCCAACCCGTGGACGAAAGCGTCATGACCGCAGCCAGGCAGCATCTCGAGCAAGGCAATCCACGGGCGGCTATCGCGGCATTGGAGCCGTTAGCGATGGGCGATTCAGCGGCATCGCGGCTTCTAGCCAGGGCGCGCCTGCAGGCAGGGGAGGTTCCCGGTACGTTCGCCCTTCTTGGGGCTGCTGCGTTGCTGGATGGTTTCAGGCCGGGTGATCTTTTCGAGTTGGCCAGTGTGGCCTTCCGATCGGGCGATCGCGATACGGCGCGCCGCCTCTGTCAGTACTCGCTGCAGCGAGAGGGCAGGAGCGAGGCCGTGTGCAGCCTGCTTGGGACCATAGCGGCGCTGAGCAACGACGCGGACGAGGCGTTTCGTTGGTTCAGCCAGGCCCTGATGCTCAACCCCAAGAGCCGGCAAGCGCGCGCTAACCTGGCCCAGGTGGCGGCTGTGGCCGGGATGAGCGAAAGCGATGTCCTTTGCCGTGAGGCGGCGAGGCTAATGGCAGAAGACAGCACGGCTGAAGCGGTGAGTGCCATCGGGCTGGCGCTGGAATACGACGAGGACAACGCTCAAGCCTGGAAGCTGCTGGCTACGGCCATGCAGCGCCTTGGCCGTGACGACGATGCCGTGCTCTGCGCCAAGCGCGCTCTTGAACTCGCCGGCCAGGCAGCTGGCTGACGGGCCACTCGCAGATCAGCATCAACTCAGGGCTGCTATCGCCGCGGCGTAGATATCCTTCAGCGGGACGCCTACAGCCTCAGCCAGGCGGCGGCAATCCTCGAATTCGGGCGCGGCGTTGACGCGCTCATCGCCCATGTATGCCAGTTTGACATGCACCGGGCCCCAGGGCGTGTCCACCTCACGGCTCTTACGCTGCAACTTCAGGCGTCGGAGAGGCTTGTAGCGCACGCCCAGCGAGGTGGTATGGCGAAGGATAGCTCTCGCCACCGCTTGCAGCGTGCCTTCTTCGCAGAGCGCGCTCAAGCGGAAGGCCGGGCGGCCCTTCTTCATGGTCAGCGGCGCCAGGTAGACGTCCAAGGCTCCTGCCTGCATGATGGCATCCATGGCGGGCGGCAGCCATTCCGGGTTCATGTCGTCCAGGTTTGCTTCGACCTCTATGACCGAATCGCTCTCCAACTGGTCCGCGACTTCGCCGATGACCACACGCAATACATTGGGCCGGCCGGGCAGGTCCTTGTGTCCAGCGCCGTACCCGACGGCGGAGACAGTCATCTCGGGCATGTCCTGGCCCTGTGCGAGAGTCGTGAGGATGGCAGCGCCCGTCGGGGTAACCAACTCTCCCTCAATGTCCAGAGGCCTAACCGGCCAGCCTTGCATCAGTTCCGCTGTGGCTGGTGCAGGAATGGGCATGACTCCGTGAGCTGAGGTGACTGTGCCGTGCGTCCAGGGCAGAGGTGAACCGTACAGGGCCTGAATGCCCATCTGGGTGAGCCCGATACAGCTGCCGACGATGTCCACGATGCTGTCAACCGCGCCGACCTCGTGAAAGTGGACTTCCTCCAGGCTGGTGCCATGCACCTTCGCCTCGGCCTCTCCCAAGCGACGAAAGACGCGCAGAGCCAGGTCCTTGGCATTTGGCTCGAGGTCGCTGGCGCTGATCATCTCAGCGATGTCCGAGTAATGGCGGTGATGGTGGTGTTCCTCGGCATGCACCTGGGCCAGAGTGGCGCGGATGCCAGATTTCTCGACCTTGCGGGGCTCGATGCTCCAGCCCGGAAGGCCGAGCTTACGGAGTTCACCCGTCAGGGCTTCGATCGTCAGCCCCGCATCCAGCAAGGCACCAAGGGTCATATCGCCGGAGATGCCCGCGATGCAATCGAAGTAGGCTACCTTCAATCTTTCCCTCCCAGGATAGGGCGCGACGTGGTGCGCAGAATTGTGCTGGCGAAATAGGCGGCACCGAAACCATTGTCAATATTGACGACGGCAACGCCGGCCGCACATGAATTGAGCATGGTGAGCAAGGGCGCCAAGCCGTTGAAGCTGGCACCGTAGCCGACGCTTGTCGGAACAGCGACGACCGGAACGCTGACCAGGCCGCCGACAACGCTGGCGAGTGCCCCCTCCATGCCAGCGACGACAATGACCACAGTGGCACCGTTGATCTGCTGCGCATGCGAGAGCAAACGGTGCAACCCAGCCACGCCGACGTCATAGATGCGCTCGACCCGCACGCCGAAGTACTCGGCGGTAAGTGCCGCCTCCTCAGCTACGGGCATGTCCGAAGTGCCGGCGCTCAGGAGGGCAATGTAGCGGTTGTCCACAGGCTCCGGTTTGGGCCCGGTGGCGATGATGCGCGCCGTCTCGTAGTACTGTGCGCTTGGCAGGAGGACCTTGGCAGCGGCGAAGTGGGCTGGTGTCGCCCGAGTGGCAAGGGCGGTGCCTCCCGCTGCCACGAGGCGGGCCAGGATCTGGGCTGTTTGCTCCGGCGTTTTCCCCTGGGCGAAGACCACCTCCGGGAAGCCGCAGCGGAGTTGCCGGTGATGATCTATGTGGGCGAAGCCGATGTCCTCGAACGGCAGGTCACGGAGGCGCTCGAGGGCCTCATCGAGTCCGACTGTGCCGGCCCGCACCTGGGTCAGAAGCTCGCGCAGGGCATCTTCGTTCATGCCAGTGTCTCATTCATGCTGCCAGTCCGGTAGCCAGCCAGGTCCAGCGTGACATAATGGTAGCCAAGCTGCTTCAGTTGTTGGACGAGAGACTCTCGCTGAGCCAGGAGCAGGGCGAAGTCCTCAGGCGGTACCTCGATGCGAGCCATATCGCCGTGGTCACGCAGACGGTACTGGTGCAGGCCCAACTGCGATAGCATCTCCTCGCCTCGCTCAATCCGGGCGAGCACAGCCTCGGTTAGGGGGGTGCCGTAGGGGACGCGAGAGGCCAGGCAGGCGAAACTGGGCAGGTCGGCGGTAGGCAGGCCGAGCAGGCGCGAGGCAGCACGGATGTCGGCCTTTCCCATGCCGGCATCCCGCAGCGGGCTGAGCACGCCCAGTTCCTCGGCCGCCTTCAACCCGGGGCGGTAATCGCCCATGTCGTCAACGTTTGTGCCATCGGCCAGGTGCTCGAAGCCACGCTCGCGCGCCAGCGCGATGAGTTGCTCGAAACGGATGCGCTTGCAGATGTAGCAGCGATCGGGAGGGTTGGACCGAAAGCCAGCATCGGCGAATTCGCCTGATTGCACAACCAGGTGCGTCACGCCCATCTGCGCCGTCATCTCCTGAGCGCGGCGCATCTCGCTGGTCGGCGTGACCGGGGAAGCGGCCGTGATCGCCAGGACATTTTCCGGGCCCAACGTCTCACTGGCCACACGGAGCAGGAAAGTGCTATCCACTCCGCCCGAGTAGGCAATCGCCAGCCTTCCCAGGCGCCGCAGTCCGCTGCGCAGGGAATCGAACTTGGCCTGCAGGTCAGGGCTCATCGCCGATCTCTTGCTTGATAAGGACAACTGATTCCTCGATCTGGCGCTCTGAAATGGTCCAGTATTCGCGCAACAACCGCTCGCTCTCCTGGCGCGAGACCGGAGAGAAGCCATGCTTCTCGTAGAACCGCACCGCCCAGATGGCTGCCGACCAGGTGCCCACGAGCACGGGCGGGCGCGCTTGGGCCAGGAGATGCTGCAGAAGACGGCTGCCGATGCCCTGACGGTGCCTGTCACTGCGGACGTAGGCATGCCTGATGAGCGCCACGCCCTTTACGTCCTGCAAGCCCATCACGCCCAGCAGTTCCCCGCCCTCTTCGTAGCCGACGAAGCGAACGCCGCTGGCGACCTCTGCCTTCAGGTCGGCCATGGGCATGTACGGCTCATGCCAGCAATCGGCGGCGATGACGCCCTTGTAGGCCATAGCGGCCTCGTTGATGAGGGCACACATGGCAGGCAGGTCACTGGGACCACAGGGCCGGATCAAGCGCCATCTCCGCGGGGAAGGTAGCAGCTATCTTACCATTGCCTGACGGGGCCGAACAACAACACGGACGAAAACGCTGCTGCCCACGTTGCCGGTGCGCCCGTCAGGCCCTACAGCATCCGGCCTATTCCTTCAGGGCGATCGCCTCGATCTCGACGAGGGCGCCCATCGGCAGGCGGGCAGCCTGCACCGTCGTGCGAGCAGGCGGATTCTGACCGAAGAACTCGGCGTAGACGCGGTTCATAGCCTGGAAGTCGTCCATACTGGCCAGGAAGACGGTTGTCTTGAGCACGTTAGCCAGGGAAGAGCCTGCTCCCTGGAGGATGGCGGCGATGTTGCTCAAGGTCTGCCGAGTCTGGGCTTCGATCCCGCCCTCGACGAGTTTGCCGGTTGCCGGGTCAACGCCGGCTTGGCCGGATGTGAATACGTACTGTCCTGCCAGAACCCCAGGCGAATAAGGGCCGATGGGCTTGGGGGCACCTTCCGCATGTACGATCTGCTTCGTTGGCACTCTGTGTCTCCTTGACGGTAGCCTTAGCTGACGACGATGTTCACCAGCCTGCCCGGTGCATAGACCACCTTCTGCACCGCCTTGCCGCCGATGTAGCGCTGGGCGCCCGGCGAACCGAGAGCTGCCTGCCGGACCTCGTCTTCGGAGGCATGGGCTGGTACCTCCACTCGGTCCCGCACCTTGCCGTTGACCTGGACGACGATCGTGAGCATCTCGTCCTTGGCCAACTCCGCGTCCCACTCTGGCCAGCGTTGCAGGTGGACACTATAGGGCTTGCCAAGGCGCTGCCACATCTCCTCGGCGATGTGTGGTGCCGCCGGTGCGAGCATCAGGACCAGAGTCTCCACGGCCTCGCGCCAGGCTGCGGTGGCGGAGAGAGCCGTGGATTTGGCCTTGATCAGGTAGTTGTTGTACTCCATCAGCGAGGCGATCATTGTGTTGAAGCTGAAAGCTTCCATCTGATCGCTGACCTTCTTGATCGTCTGGTGCGTCAGGCGCCGCAGGTCCCTTTCGGCCTGGGCCAGGTCCGCAACCGGCTCGAGCTGATCGGGCGGCGGGGCAGTCACCAGGTTCCAGACACGATTCAGGAAGCGCGAGATGCCTTCGATGTTACGGCTGTTCCAGGGTCCTCCCTCTTCCCAGGGGCCGATGAACATCAGGTACAGGCGCACGGTGTCGGCCCCGAGGGTGTTGACGTAGTCATCGGGGTTGACCACGTTACCGCGCGACTTGCTCATCTTCTCGTTGTCTTCGCCCAGGATGATGCCCTGGTTGAAGAGGCGCAGCATGGGCTCGTCATAGTTGAAAAGACCGATATCGCGGCAGGCCTTGGTGAAGAAGCGGGTGTAGAGCAAGTGCATGGTGGCGTGCTCGATCCCGCCCGTGTACTGGTCAACCGGCAGCCAGTAGTTGGCCTCGACCGGGTCTATCGGCCCCTTGTCGTAGCCCGGGCTGGTGTAGCGCATGTGGTACCAGGAGGAGCACATGAAAGTGTCCATAGTGTCCGTCTCGCGCTCCGCTGGCCCGCCGCAGACAGGGCAGGTCGTGTAGCGAAAGCCCTTGTGATACTTGAGGGGCGATTCGCCCGTCGGCAGGAACTCAGCATCCTCGGGTAGAAGGACGGGCAAGTCCTTCTCCGGCACCGGCACTGTGCCGCATTTCTCGCAGTAGATAATCGGGATCGGCGCGCCCCAATAGCGCTGCCGCGAGATCAGCCAGTCGTGCAGGCGGTAGTTCACTTTGCGGCTGCCGATGCCATGCTCCTCCATGTAATCGGCGACGCGCTGCCAGCCCTCGCGGTTTGGCAAGCCGCTGAAGGGGCCGCTGTTGACCATGACGCCATCGCCAGTGTAGGCCTGGGTCAGTGGCGAACCATCCCAATCCGGCGGAGCGATGACGACCGGGATGGGCAGGCCGTAGCGGGTAGCGAAGTCGAAGTCGCGTTCGTCGTGAGCGGGCACGGCCATTATCGCCCCGGTGCCATAGGTGGTCAGCACATAGTCGGCGACGTAAATGGGCACTCTGGCGCCGTTCATCGGGTTGATGGCGTAGGCGCCGGTGAAGACGCCGGTGCGGACGCGTTCGGTGCTCTGCCGCTCGATCTCACTGAAGCGCAGGGCTTGCTCAGCATAGGCCTGCACTTCCTGGCGGTGCTCAGGCGTAGTGATCTCGGCTACCAATTCATGCTCGGGGGCGAGCACGGCGAAGGTGACGCCATAGACGGTGTCCGGCCGGGTGGTGAAGACGGCAAACTTCTTGTCCGTGCCGGCTACCGGCATGTCGAACTGGACGCCCTCGCTGCGGCCGATCCAGTTGCGCTGCATGGTTACCACGCGTTCGGGCCACTGAATCTTGCTGAAATCCAGCAGTTCCTCGGCATAGTTGGTCATGCGGAAGAGCCACTGGTTCAGTTCTCGTCTTACGACGGGGGTGCCACAGCGCTCGCAGTGCCGGTCCTCGCCCCACACCTGTTCGCGCGCCAGGGTAGTGTTGCACTTGGGGCAGAAGTCAACCGGTGCCTTGGAGCGGTAGGCCAGGCCATGCTCGTAGAACTTCAGGAAGAACCACTGCGTCCACTTATAGTACTCCGGCAGACAGGTGACTACCTCGCGCCGCCAGTCGAACATGGCGCCCATGGTCTTGAGTTGGGTGCGCATGCGGGCGACATTGTCCAGCGTCCACTTCATGGGATGGATGCCGTGTTTGATTGCGGCATTCTCCGCCGGCAGGCCGAAAGCGTCGAAGCCCATGGGGAACATGACATTGTAACCGCGCATGCGTATGTAGCGCGCTTTCGTGTCCGAAGGAGCCATGGCGTACCAGTGGCCGATGTGGAGGTCACCGCTGGTGTAAGGGAGCATGGTGAGGAAGTAGTACTTGGGCAGGGGCCCGCCCATATCGGCATGGTAGATGCCGTCCTTCTCCCAGCGCTCGCGCCATTTCTTCTCGATTTCCTGAGGCTTATATTCCTCTGGCATGCTCTGCTCCTCCTGGTGGGCTCCAGGCCTGGGAACGTGCGAATGCCCGCCGGCCTGCTGCCCGCTAGCTGACAAAAAACCCTCGCCCCATCAGGGACGAGGGTTTGCCTCGCGGTACCACCCTGCTTGACGGTATGGCAGGGAACGGAGGTGGAGCTGAGGGGATTTGAACCCCTGACCCCTTGTCTGCCAGACAAGTGCTCTCCCACTGAGCTACAGCCCCTGGAATTGCCGCGGCCATCCCGCCCGCTCATTGGCACCTAACGCCTGCCATGCGTCGCCACCTAGCGGCGTAGTGCTGCCGTTCGGGGGCGAAGCTCCGGGGCGAGTTCAGCCTTTCTGGGCGACCCCGCTGCGCCCGCGCTGGCCTTACACTCTTGGCACCAGCTCTCTGCAGGGTTGGCCTACTGCTCCCCATCGTCGCCAATCAGTATTCAGTTGATGGAGCTGAGGGGGCTCGAACCCCTGACCTCTACAGTGCGATTGTAGCGCTCTCCCAATTGAGCTACAGCCCCACAGCCCGACTATGTTACCCGAGGGGGCTGCGCTTGTCAAAAGCAAGCCATTCCTGGCCAGGCTCAGGGCGCCGTGAGCAACTGGAGCGGCAGGCGCAGGCGGTACGGCCCGCCGCTGCTGCGACCGAGGCTGATGTCGTCAATGTATATGTGCACGGGACTAGGCGGTTGGGTGCCGGGCGGGTACTCAAGGCCAATCTCTAGGGTGACTGCGCCGCTGTATGGCTCGTCGCTGTCATGCAGCGGCAAGACAAGCTGTTTCCACCCCGTGTCCTGTTGCGACTGCAGCGAGGCAGAATTGAGCAGAACCTGGCTGCCGTCGTAAGCGCGGACGTTGAGCACCATCGCCATATACGTAGTTGATGAGGGCACGATCCTGTACCAAAGGGAAAGGGCTGGCCTGTACGAGTTGCTGATGCTGTATGTAGTTCGCAAAAGCACAGTGTCGGAGCCGCTCGACCCGCTATCCAACTCCAGGCTCTTGTGGCCGCAGTGGGCCATGTAAATCCCCACATGGTAGTTCTTCTCTGTAGAAGAAGGCGTGCTGCTCACGATTTGCCAACCGGCTGGAAGGTTGTCCGGCGCTGTCTCTTCGAAGGAACCATCATTGACCACGTCGTCAAGCGGCCTGAGGCTCATCGCCACCGGCTGCACACCCTCACCGACAGCCACGTTGTACATCGGTGGCGGCGCCAGGTAGCCAGGACTGCTGATGAGAGGTCATACTGGCCTGGTGAAGGCGGCGAGAGGTAGACGCGGCCGGAGAAATCGGTCCGGCCGCTGGCCGCGACGCTCCCCGACTGTGTCAGCTGGGCACTGACGCCATAGACGCTGACGCCGC
>DAOTVV010000210.1:0-20714 GCA_034436255.1 Anaerolineae bacterium | reverse complement strand
TGCTCACCGAGGGAGGGGATTTCTCCCTGCAGGTGCAGGCAGTGGACATAGACGGCGACAAGCTCACTTATGAAGCCACTGGCCTCCCAGATGGACTCAGTTTGGATCGCACCGCCGGCCTCATCAGCGGCAAGGCTGCCGCTGGCACAGCCCTTGCCTCGCCTTACGCAATCTCGCTTGTGGTGAGTGATGACGGCCTTCCGACAAAGTATGCGATGACCGCGTTCCTGATCAGCGTCCGTCCTCCCGACCCGGTGCACCCGCAGCCCAGCCTCACAGGACTGGACCCCGACCAGGCCATGGTCGGCTCCGCCAATCTTCTCTTGGTGGTCAGCGGGAACGGGTTTGTCAAGGACAGCGTTGTGCGCTGGAATGACGTTGACCGAGCCACACTCTATGTCAGCCCGGGCCAACTGGTGGCAGTGCTGCTCGCTAGCGACCTGGCTGACGCTGGTAGCGGTCAGGTCAGCGTGTGCAACCCGAGCCCCGGAGGTGGCTGTTCTGAGCCGCTCGCTTTCAGGGTTTTGGCGGCGAGCGGCAATCCTGTGCCCCATCTCCTTGCCTTGGACCCTGGTGAGGTAGTGGCGGGGAGTGGCGGCTTCAACCTGAAGGTAAGTGGTCAGGGCTTTGTTGCTGGAGCCGTGCTCCTCTGGCAGGGTCAGCCGCGGCCCACAACCTTCGTGGATGGCGACACGCTGATGGCCGTAATCGGCGCCGATGATGTCGCCACTCCCGGCAGCGCCGCACTGAGTGTGCGCAACCCGAGCCCTGGGGGCGGAACTTCCGATACCCTGCTGCTAACCATCATGCCCACCGCAGCCGCACCCAATCCGCGGCCGCAGCTCAGCTCGGTGACCCCGGGAGAGGTCACGGCGGGTAGTGGACCCATCATCTTAGAGCTGAATGGCAGCGGTTTCCTGAAGACCTCATTGGTTCGCTGGAATGGTGACGACCGGGCTACCGTGTACGTGAGCAGCAGTCGCTTGGTAGCCGTGGTCTACGCCGCCGACCTTTCCCAGCCTGGCAGAGGTTTCCTCAGCGTGGCCAACCCGGCACCCAATGGCGGTGAGTCGGATCCTTTGGCTCTCGCCATCCTGGAGCCGGCGCGCGCCCCTGACCCGGCTGGAGTGCGCATCTGGTTGCCCTTGCTGAGCCGATAGCCTGCAGAGGGGGCTGGTCCTTGACTGGGCCAGCCCCTGAATCCGGCGAGCTGAATGGGTGTCCAGCCCCTCTCTGCGTTGACAGTCCTCCCGCGCGATTGCCCTGAAGACAATGCTGCCCGGCGGGTGGCGCCCCGACGTAGCGGATGCGCAAGCATGGGCAGGCAGGCCGGCGATGCTTCTCCCCGGCCCTTTGAACACGTGCGACCGGGCCCTCTCTCGACATGGGGGTGATGAAACGGGCGCCTGTGTGTATAATGGTGAACGTACAGGGCACACCCGACAGGAAGACCGCCATACTGGTCGGAAGACTCAGCATGTGAGGTGGGACAATGGTCGAGGGGAAGGGTTGGTCTGTTTCCGGTCTGAAGGATCGCATCGCGGCTAGCGAGAAGATCGTGCGCACCTTCAAAGGGGACGGGGCGATGGCCCTCCAGTTGCTCGAGGCTCTTGACTACATCCATGGGGCCTGCGAATTCCTCAGCAAGAGCGGGGTGGATGTGCACGCCGATCTGAAGCGGGCCCAGATCTTCGAGGAACGCATCCGCCAGCAACGGAAGGACTACGTGAAGGCACTGCAGAAGGTTGGCGGGATAGAGAAACTGAGGGCGCAGCGAAATGCTCCCCAGTCGTCCTGGTGGTGGTATCTAGACACACTGAAATAGCTGAGACAGCCGGCCACCGCCCTGAGCACTCATCCGGCGCGGCCCGATCAAAGTGCCACGGGGCAAACTCGACCCGTGGCACTTGTCGTTCTGTCGAGCTCTATCGCGGTGTCATTCGCGCAGGCGCGGGTCGAGGGCGTCGCGCAGACCGTCGCCGAGGAAGTTGAAGGCGAGTACGGTCAGGCTTAATGCCACAGCCGGCACGAGGATGACGTGCGGATAGGAACGGAGGCCCTTGTAGCCCTCATTGATCATGATACCCCAACTCGGGGTCGGCGGGTTAGCACCGAGACCAATGTAGCTGAGGAAGGCCTCGGTCAGTATGTAGCCGGGCATGGCGAGCGTCTCCGACACGATGCACGGGCCGATGATGTTGGGCAGAAGGTGGCGCCAGATTATCCGTGGCGTCGTGACGCCGACAGCGCGGGCTGCCTGTACGAACTCATGCTCTTTATAGGAGAGCACCTGTCCACGGGCGATACGAGCCATGCCGATCCAGTTGAACAAGCCCAGAGCGATGAACACAAAGAACAGGCCGCCGAGTGACTGGTCAATGCTCGAGAGCCAGGCCATGAGGCCGGTCACGCCTTCGTGGCGCGACACTGCTTTGAAGTAGACCTGCATCAGGATGACCACGATCAGCACCGGTAGGCCGTAGAGAAAGTCCACGATACGCATCATGATATTGTCAACCTGGCCGCCGGCGTAGCCCGAGATCGTGCCATAGGTGATGCCGACGGTCAGGCTGACAGCAGCAGCGACGAAGGCCACGGAAAGTGAGACGCGGGCACCGTAGATGACCCGGCTCAGCAGGTCCCGGCCGAGGTAGTCAGTGCCGAGAATGAAGCCGTACTGGCCCGGAGAGGCGTAACCCTTGCCGAAAGCCGTCTTGTCGTAGGGGAAGGGGGCCACGAACGGGGCGAAAATGGCGACCAGAACCAACAATACGATGAAAACTCCAGCCGCGGTCGCCAGTCTATTCTGCAGGAGTTGACGGAAAGCGTCGGCCCATGGGCTGCGCGGCTTGCGTAGCTCCTCGGCGCGGGCAATCCGGCGGCTCGCGGCCTCCTGAATCACAGTCATTTAGGGCATCTCCTCTTTGAGCAACGCTAGGAGTAGCGAATGCGCGGGTCAAGCCACGCATACGTGATGTCAACAAGCAGGTTGCTGAATACCAGCAGCACGGCATAGATCAGGGTCACACCCATGATGAGAGGGTAATCGCGGTTGCCGATGCTCTGCACGAAATACTTGCCCATGCCGGGCAAGGCGAAAATGGCTTCGATGACCACGGTGCCGGTGACGACGCCGGCGAACATTGGCCCGAGCACAGTCACGACAGGGATGAGGCCGTTCTTGAGGGCATGGCGAATGATGACAACGCGGTCGCGCAGGCCCTTGGCGCGGGCAGTGCGGATGTAGTCCTCACGCACCACTTGCAGAAGGCTGGCTCGTGTCAGCCTGGCGATGCTGGCGGCAAGGCTGGTTCCCAGAGCGATGACGGGCAACGCGGCATGCTCCAGGAAGGTCTTGGTTGGGATGGCGATGAAGCCAAGGATGAAGGGCGGCTTGGCACCCCAGAGGGCCACCGGCAGCCAGTGCAGCTTCAGCGAGAAGAGCCACACCAGGATCGGGCCGAGCACCAGCGCCGGGATCGAGACCCCCAGTATCGCCAGGAACGAGGCCAAATAGTCGGCCCAAGTGTTGTGGTTGAGGGCGGCGATGATGCCGGCTGGGATGCCAATGATGAGGGCGAGGCCGATGGCCATGAGCCCCAACTGGGCCGATATGGGGAAACTCTCCCCGACGATGTCGTTCACTGTGCGCCCTGGCTGCCTGAAAGTGGGGCCCAAGTCTCCGTGCAGCACGATAGAGCCCAGGTAGTTGATGAACTGAGTCGCGAGCGGCTTGTCGAGGCCATACTTGCGCTCAAGGTTACGGCGAGTGGCGGCCGGCAGGCTCTTTTCCCCGGCGAAATCGAACGGCCCTCCCGGAATGGCGCGCATGAGCAGAAAGACTGCCAGCAGTAGAGCCAGCAGCACCGGGATGGACCAGATAATGCGGCGGATAATGTACTTAGTCATAACTCCAGTAACTCCCGATCACTCAGCTTGCTAACTTGCCTGAGTGCCCCGTCGTACATTTCACTTGGGGCGACGCTCCGGGCTGGCCAAGCGCCAAATCGTTTGCCCAGTCCGGACCGCCGTGCCTACGGCAGGCGGCGTGTGACCGGAGGGGTGGCAAACGCCACCCCTCCGCAACGAGAGGCAGTATCTCGCTACTTCTTCCTCGCGGCGTCCTTGGCGGCCACGTCTATCTTCCACTTCCACACGTTGTCCATGCTCAGCGGGTTGGTGATGATGGTCATGTATGGTTTCTGGAGATTGACCTTGGTGTAGAAGTAGATTGGAGCGATGGCCGTGACCTTGTTGTTCAGGATGATCTCGGCCTGCTTGTAGAGTTCCTTGCGCTTGGCCGGATCCTGCTCAACCTGGGCTTGCTGCACTATCTTGTCGTACTCAGGGTCGTTGAACTTGGCGTAGTTCTGGTCACTCTTGCTATTGAACACGTCGTTCAGGTAATTGTTTGCGTCCATGTAGTCTGCGCACCAGCCCATGCGATAGATCTCGGGCTTATCGGCGTCAGGTGAGGACGGCAGCAGGGTCTGCAGGTAGACTTTCCATTCCTGCTGCTCGATGTTGACATCAACATTGAGCACCTGCTTCCACATTGCCTGAATGGCCTGGGCGATCTGCATGTGCGCTTCCGACTGGTTCAGCATGAGCGTGACCTTCGGGAAGCCCTTGCCGTCCGGGTAACCGGCATCAGCCAGCATCTGCTTGGCCTTGACAGGATCGTACAGGAAGCCGACGTCGGGATCACCGGCGACGTTTCCAAAGATGCCGGGGCCGGTGAAGGAGTTGGCCGGCTGCTGCTCGCCTTTCAGCAGGGTGTCAATGATCGTCTGCCGGTCAATGGCGAGCGAGAATGCCTTGCGCACCTTGTCGTTGTCCATCGGCGGCTTAGTGAGCACGAAGCCATAGTAGTAGGTGCACAAGCGCGGCAGGATCTTGAGTTCCTTGCTCAGGACTGGGTCGGACTTGATGCGATCCATGTCGGGAAGCGGCGGCCCCCAGCCCGGATCGCCCATGTAGTCAATCTCGCCATTCTCGTACATCGCCATGGCGGTGGACTCTTCCGTGACGATGGGCGCTTGCAGGACCTCGATCTGGACCTGGTCGGCGTTGTACCAGAAGGGGTTCTTGATCAGGGTGATGTGACTGCCGTGCGACCACTCCTTGAGCAGGTACGGGCCGTTAGTGACGATCAGGCCAGGCTCGATCCAGCGGTCCCCGTAGGTCTCGATGGCGTCCTTCGGCTGAGGCCGGCAAACCCATAGGCTGGCGACAGCGGGGAAGTAGGCGGCGGGCTGTTTCAGGTTGATGACAACCGTCTGGTCATCGGGTGCGGTGACGCCGACAGCATCGTGCAGTTTCTGCATCTCGTCCGCGCTCAGCTTGGTCGGATCAGCGCTGTTGTACTCCTCTGCGCCGACGATGAGCGAGGTGAGCACATAGGCATAGCTCGAACCAGTGCTAGGGTTGAGCGTGCGCAGGATGCCGTAGACCACGTCCTTGGCGGTGACAGGGCCAACCTCGGTGGGCGTATCGCCAACCAGCTTCACCCACTTGGCGTCGTTACGCAGATGGAAAGTGTAGGTCTTGCCATCCTGGGAGACATCCCAACTCTTGGCCAGCACAGGCTCGACCTCAAGCGTCTGGTCGTTGTAGCCAGTGAGCCCGAGGAACATCTGGTGGACGAGCCAGACTGAGGTTGTGTCTGTAGAGAGAGCCGGATCGATGGTGGGCGGCTCGGTACCAATGACGAAGTCCAGGGTCACCTTCTTCGCCCCAGGAGCAGGCGTCGGCGTGACCTCAACCACTTTTTCGACCGTCTTCTCGACCACTTTGGTCACCTCGACCGTCTGCTGCACGACCTTCTCGACGGTCTGAGGCACGACCTGGGTGACAACTACGGTTTCCTTCTGCACCTGCGGCGTAGGAGTCGAGCCGCAAGCGGGCACGACCATGACGATCGCGGCAAGCACGGAGAGAACCGCAAACAACCTAGCGTGGGATCTCATCTACCCCTCCTGCAATGAAGTGAGAAATGCGTTCTGCCGACGGCTGGGCCGCGTAGCCCACATTGCGAATCCATTCGCTTGCTCACCTCCGATCATCCGGCAGTGAAATAACTCCGTTCGGCGCAGCGCCATACCCTCAGCTGACCCGATTGCAGGCCACCCAGTGATCCTTGCCGACGCTGACCAGGGCTGGCTCCCTGGTGCGACACTCGTCAGTTGCTAACGGACAGCGTGTGGAGAAACGGCAGCCCTTGGGTGGGTTGGCCGGGCTCGGAACGTCTCCCTCAAGGATGATCCGCTGCCGTTTGGACTCGATCACTGGGTCCGGGATCGGCACAGCTGACAGTAAAGCCCGGGTGTAGGCATGCAGCGGGTTGTGATAGAGCTCATTGCGGTCGGCGATCTCGACGATTTTGCCCAGATACATGACGGCGACGCGGTTGCTTATATGGCGCACAACACTGAGGTCGTGGGCAATGAACAGATAGGTCAGTTTGAACCTGTCTTGCAGATCCTCGAGCAGGTTGATGATCTGGGCCTGAATAGAGACGTCCAAAGCTGAGACGGGCTCGTCACAAACGATGAAGTCCGGCTGGACGGCAAGAGCTCTGGCGATGCCGATGCGCTGGCGCTGACCACCAGAGAACTCGTGTGGGTAGCGCGCCACGAAGTAGGGGTTGAGCCCAACCAGTGCCAGCAGTTCCTGGACGCGCTCGTTCAACTCCTTGCCGTGGGCGAGGTTATGCACAACCAGAGGCTCGCCCACAATGGCGCCCACAGTCATCCTGGGGTTCAGCGAGGCATAAGGATCCTGGAAGATGATCTGCATGTGGCGCCGCATCTTGCGCAGCGTTTCGCCCTTGAGCGTGGTCAGGTCGGCACCATCGTAGTAGACGTGCCCCGCCGTGGGTCGGTAAAGCTGCAAGATGGCCCGCCCGGTAGTGGACTTGCCGCAGCCAGACTCGCCGACCAGGCCGAGCGTCTCGCCACGGCGAATGTCGAACGAGACGCCATCAACAGCCCGGATCGCGCCCACGCGGCGCTGGATCAGCAGGCCAGACGTGATCGGGAAGTGCATCTTCAGGTCGCTGACTTGGACGAGGGAGCCGTTCTGCGCGCTAGGATCAGCCACGGCTATGCCCCTCTCTCACGTCAACGAAGCAGGCGATCTCATGGTTGGGGCCCACAGATACAAGCGTAGGGTTCTCTTCCCAGCAACGATCTATGGAGTAGCGGCAACGAGGCGCGAATGGACAGGCCTTGGGCATGTCGATAAGGTCGGGTGGCACGCCCTCGATCGGATTCAGGCGCTGCGAACGCTCAGCGTCCAGCCGTGGCACACACGACAGCAGCCCCAATGTGTAGGGATGCCGGGGGTTGGCGTAAAGATCGAGCACAGGGGCCGACTCGATGATGTAGCCGGCGTACATGACCAGGACCCTGTCGGCCAGGCCGGCGACAATGCCGAGGTCGTGCGTGATCCATATTATGGCCATGCCGAACTCATCGCGCAGGCGCTTCACGAGTTCGATTATCTGAGCCTGGATCGTCACGTCAAGTGCCGTTGTCGGCTCGTCGGCGATGAGCAGCTTTGGGTTGCAGGAGAGAGCCATGGCGATCATGGCGCGCTGGCGCATGCCTCCGGAGAACTGGTGCGGATAGTCATCAACCCGATGCTCAGCCTCGGGGATGCCAACCAGCCTGAGCAGGTCAATGGTCCGTTCCTTAGCTTCCCCCTGACTGAGACCCTGGTGGACCTCCAAGGCCTCGCCCACTTGGCGACCGACAGTGAGCACCGGGTTAAGCGAGGTCATCGGATCCTGGAAGATCATCGAAATGCGATTGCCCCGGATATGGCGCAGCGCGTCCTCTGGTAGCTTGAGCAGGTCTTTGCCCTCGAACATGATCTCGCCGCTGACGATCTTGCCGGGCGGCTGAGGGATGAGCCGCATGATTGAGAGGACACCCACCGACTTGCCACAGCCGGACTCGCCGACTATGGCGACCGTCTCGCCTTCATTCACCTGGTAACTGATGCCGTTGACGGCGTTAACCGTGCCGTCCTGAGTGTGGAACTGAGTACGCAGCCCCTTGACTTCCAATAATGGCATGTTTCCCTGCAACCTGACCTAGCACATGCGCACGAACGCGTGCTTATTCTAAACCAATCCATGCTAGCAGCATGGTGGCAGGCTTGTCAAGAACTTCGCAAAGCTGCCCCCGATGTGTGGCGGCCGGCGCCAGAACAACGGCTCACAGACGGGCGCACCCGGGCGAGCACGGTTGCTGCTCGCGGCGGGCACTGGGACTTTCGATGGTGGGGCTGCCCTGCAGCCATTACTATAGTGATCATTGTGGGCGTTGCTGCCAGCGGACGGCGGGCCGAGCAGGGCCGGCTCGGCGTCGCAAGGGGGCCCGGGCCCGCGTCTTGCTGAGGTCCGGCCGGTGCAACTATAATCGCTTCCGTGTGGCGACGTAGCCAAGCGGCAAGGCAGGGGTCTGCAAAACCCCCATCGCCGGTTCAAATCCGGCCGTCGCCTCTGAGTTGTGTTTTTCTCGCCCACTGTCCAGCAGTGGGCGGGTGTGTTCTGGCGGGCGGTCTTTCCTCGGGCCGGTGGCGAAACGGCAGACGCTGCGGACTTAAAATCCGCTGGCCGCAAGGCCATGAGGGTTCGAATCCCTCCCGGCCTACCTATTGTGTGTATGTGCCGGGAGCGGTGTGGCTTGGCAAGCGGCCCCACGCTCGGCTCAAAGCCGGGGGCGATGCTTGCTAATCGGGTGACAGCACTTCGGTTCATCTCCGAGGAGGCCGAAAAGATGGCGGAGAAGCAGGACGAGAAGCAGGACGAGAAGCGAGGTCTAGTCGTGGCACGCAAGTCCGACGGCAAGTGGAGCGTCAAGCGGCAGGGCGCCCGTTGCGCTCTCAAAACCGTCAAGACGCGTGAAGAGGCCGAGGCGTTTGCGCGCGAACTGGCCTCGCAAGAAGGAGTTGCGGTAGCCATCGAAGAAAAGTGAGGGCTTCCCCATAGCCTGCCTGCGCGAGCAGGGGGCGGTGAACCATTCATCTCTGTCTGTCCCCGGTAGTGGCACTGGGACTCTTGGACAGGCGCGGCGCCGCTTGGTCGCTGTCAGAGGCCAAGCTAGAGCGCGTATATCTCCTTTGCGTTTTCATACAGCAGGCGCTGGGCAAGCCTCCTCGCCAAGTCGAGGCTATACCAGCCGCGCTCGACCCGTTCTGCGAGGATGTCGCCGAGCACGATCTTGACGAGCTTCAGCTTGGGGTAGCACCACTCGGCGTGGTAAGCATCCGAGAAGAAGCCGATGATCTTGTTCATGGGCACCATGTCCAGCCGCGTCTCGAGGGCTTTCCTGATGTAGCCCGGGTAGAACGTATGCCACCAGTATCCCGCCAGGCTCACGTTGGGCACGTGCTTGGCGAGTATGCCAAGGTCCTGGGTGTAGATGTCGGAAGCGCTTGAGAGGTTGAATTTGAAATCGCCGTTTGCGCCGGCGAGGCGGCCGATCGCGCCGGCGAATCCCGAGCTCCAATGCGTGAGCGACCGGTGTGGCGGCAGCACTTCAGCGCCGACGATTACCTGGACAGTGCGTATATCGGTGCTGCGTATAGCCTCTAGGGCGGCCGCCAGGCCGAAGTAAGCGAAGCTACCCAACTCAGCGGGCGAAACAGCTCCTTCCTGACGAGCTTTCTCCAGTATTGCGTTGGCCTCTGCATCGCCTGCTCCTTCATGTGTCAGATAGGGCAAAGGCCAGGCAGCAAAGAACTTCGGATTGTCCTCAGCCTGACTCTGGATGAGCCTGGCGAGGAGGTCGCGATAGTCGGCTACTGTGCGTACCTCCCGGCCCAGAAGGTGATCGAGCGATTCAAGCACCTCACGTGGCGAGCGTTTGCCATCGCGCAGGTTGATGGGTAGACCCTCATAGCCGAGCTGAATCGCGGGCGAGCAGGCGGCGCCGCCGTGTTCTACGGTAACGCTGTACTGGATATGGCAGCGATGCCTCAGAACCTCCTCCCACCAGTGGGCATTGCCAGCGCCAGTTTCGACAAGGGCAAAGGCCGGCTCCAGGTTTTCCTCCGTGAGTGCATCTAGACCATACAGGTCCTGCAGTAGCCAGCGGAGCAGTAGAGCCGAAACAGTGTTCTCGATACGCGGCAGGTGGGCCAGCGAGCGGCGGACCCTCTCCAGGGGCGGAATGCCCGGGTCAGCCAGTTCGTGCGGGAGGCCCGCCAGCGTCACTTCGGTAGCCGGCATACCGGCAGAGACAAGCTCAATCCAGACGTGGTGGTAGAGCACCAGGTCGGCCAGGCTGTCAGCCGCCGGCTTGTCGGGCCGAAGATGACAGTGGACGTCTATCACCGGGGCCTGTTCAAGTATCTCAGCGATCGCTTCGCGCGTCTTGCTCATGGTTCCCCCTCGCGCCAACTCATGCTGCTGAGCGGCACAACTGGTTGACTGCCGTGAGCCAGCCTTCCCGCTTGCTTTGGGTGCCCGTTCCACTCAGTTCTCAGCCTTGTCATCTCTGAACACCGGTCAGCATATCGTGCAGGCGGTGCGCAACCAACTCGGCCTCGCCTTCCTGAAGTGTGTGTGGGTGCACCCGCAGTTCGGGGAGCGTGACTCCGCTCCAGGTGTATATCTCCGGACTGTATAACTGGACAGCAATGGGCGGCTGCCCTTGGCGCAGGTCACGTACGGCCTGTTCGGGCGTGATGCCCAGAGCCTGCTGGTCCCAGGTGACGGCGGCGTGGGGAATCTGTTGTCCGACGCCTCTCGGCATCTGGCGCCACACGCGGACATGGGGGATGTCGCTCAGAGCAGCGATGATGAGCGCGACCCTTTGCTCCCAGAGCGCCTGGTCGGCGTCATGGTCATGAGAGACGTAAATCTCCACCGCTTTGACCAGGCCGGCGATGTCCTCCTTGCTGGCTTTCATTGGTCGTCCTATCGCCATGTTCGGCGCATCGTTAAGCCGGCAGGCCTCGATCAGGTCCTTGCGGCCAAGGATGAGCCCACTCGACTGCGGCCCGCGCATGGCTTTGCCACCGCTGAAAGTCACGAGGTCCGCACCTTCATCCAGGAAGCGGCGGAGATTGGCAACTGGCGGCACCTCGGCCGCGGCGTCCACTATAACCGGCACACCCGCCTGATGGGCGACCTCGGCCACCTGGGCCAGGGGCAGGGCATCACCGGTACAGAACCAGGCGTGAGTGTAGAAGACGCCAGCCACATCCGGTCCGAGCGCTCGCTGCAGTTCAGCAATATCGGCGCCGATCTCCACGAACTCGCCACCCGCTAGCCGCAGTGCCTGGTCAAACGGGTTTCGGTGCGCTCGCTGAACCAGGAAGCGCTTGTTCATGCCGGTCGTATCCGGCAGGCGAGAGATCTTCTCAGGATCGGTGCCGGCCATACAGGCAGCCGCCATCACAGCTATGCCAGCGGCGGCGCAACTGCAGACGTGTGCCGCTTCGACACCGATCAGTGCTGCGATGCGCCGGCCAGCAGCTAGATGCAGTTCGTGCATATCCACGAAAGCACGGCTGGCGCTGTTCATGGCCTCGATCACCTCGGGCAACATAAGTGAGCCCCCTAGGGTTGTGATCGTGCCGGCGGCATTGATGATTGGCGTTACCCCGATCTCGGCGTATATGTCCATGAAACACCTTCTAGTGGGTGGGCCTCATAGGCGTGCCCGGAACCCGGTTTTAGCGGCACAGAGCAATGCTGTCAACGTGGATTCCTGTGGCCAGACGTGAAGAACCCGGCCAAGCAGTACCTTTGACTGGCACGCTCTGGGGCTGTAACATCCTGGCGCAGTCACAGTTCGCCCGGCATGTTCAGCCGGTATTCCACCGTACGCGGCAATGGCTCGATGGCTATCACATTGCCAAATCAGGACGGTTCGGCTGGGCACGGCGCCTGGCTTTGCCCGCTCTCCTGAGCGGGCGTGGGTACGGTCTAACTGTCGGCAGGTATCGCTGCCGGAGGGACAAATGGCCAGATTCGTGATCGAAGGTGGTCATGCGCTGCGGGGTGTCGTCACCCCCAGCGGCAACAAGAACGCGGCTCAGCCGATCCTGGCCGCTGCATTGCTCACCGATGAGCCAGTCACGATAACCAACCTGCCAGCCATAGCTGACGTTTTCACGATGGTTGATCTCCTGCGCCACGTTGGTGCGGAGGTGACATGGCACGACGAGCATTCGTTGACCGTATGTGCCGCCAATGTAGATCGAACCACACTGGAGTGTGAGGCCGCCAGGACCATTCGCGGGTCAATCCTTTTTGCGGGACCTTTGCTCGCTCGCCACGGGCACGCGCGCTTCTCGCAGCCCGGCGGGTGCGTGATTGGCCGGAGGGGCGTTGGGACACACCTGCGCGCTCTGGCAGCGCTGGGCGCCGATGTGACGGTGAACGGCGGTTACGAGGTGCGATCGGGACGCCTGCAGGGGGGCGAAGTTTTCCTCGAGGAAGCAAGCGTCACCGGTACCGAGAACGCGGTCATGGCGGCGTGTCTGGCAAAGGGCACGACTACCATTCTAAACGCCGCCTCTGAACCGCATGTCCAGGACCTGTGCCGCTTTCTCGTTCGCCTCGGCGCGCACATTGAAGGCATCGGCAGCAACGTACTGACCATCGAGGGTGTGGATCATCTTCATGGTGGCTCCTGCCGGGTCGAATCCGACCATACCGAGGTAGGGAGCTTCATCGGTCTGGCGGCGGCTACGCATGGCGAGTTGCTGATTCGCGACGCTGTGCCCCAACACCTGCGAATGACTGGGATCGTGTTCGAGCGGATGGGCGTCCGCTTCGAGACCAGGGGAGAGGATATCTATGTGCCGGCGGAGCAGGAACTGCGTATCCAGCCGAGCATCAACGACGCTATACCCAAGATAGACGATGGAATATGGCCTGCATTCCCGACCGATATGATGAGCATCGCCCTGCTGGTCGCCACGCAGTGTGAGGGGACGGTCCTCTTTTGGGAGAAGATGTTCGAGGGGCGGCTCTTCTTCGTGGACAGGCTGATTGCCATGGGCGCTCGGGTCGTGCTCTGTGACCCGCATCGGGCCGTTGTGGTAGGGCCTTCGCCTCTGAAAGGAGAGGAACTGCAGAGCCCAGACATCCGCGCCGGTGTTGCTCTTCTCGGCGCTGCTCTCTGTGCCGAGGGCCGGAGCGTCATCGGCAACATTGGCCAGATAGATCGCGGCTACGAACGCATTGACGAGAAACTGCGCAAACTGGGTGCTGCGATAGAGAGGGTGGAGGAGTGAGCCAGGACGACGAACAGTTGCGGGCCGGTGATCAAGGGCGTTTGCGCGCCGCCAGCACTACGCTGCCACGGCTTGTGCGTAAACGCATCACGACCCGAGAAGATGGCCGCTATGTGATCTACTATGAGTTCGAGGACCGACCGGTAGAAACGGTTCAGCCGCAGGCGGGGGAGACGGTATGAAGGTGCTAGTTACCGGCGGTGCCGGCTATATCGGCAGTGTGGTCACCGCCCTGTTGCTGGAATGCGGTCATGAGGTGACCGTACTGGACGATTTCAGCTCTGGCCACCGGGCCGCCGTTTCCCGGGCTGCGACGCTGATCGAATCCGGGCTAGGGGATCTCGCTGCCCTGCGAGGCTTGCTGGAGAAGCATCAGATTGAGGCGGTCATGCACTTCGCTGGCAATATCCAGGTCGGCGAGTCCATGCGAAAGCCGTTCAAGTATGTGGGCGATAATGTCCGCAATGCTCTTAACTTGCTGCAGGCGATGACGGACGTAGGCGTGAACAAGTTCATTTTCTCTTCGACGGCGGCCATTTTCGCGCCTTCTGACAAGCCGATCGCCGAGAACTCGATGACTCAGCCTGGCAGCCCCTACGGCGAGAGCAAGTACATTATCGAGCGTACCCTCGGCTGGCTGGATCAGACCACAAGCCTGCGCTACGTGGCCCTGCGCTACTTCAACGCCGCCGGGTCCTGGAAGGGCCTGGGCGAGGATCACCGCCCTGAGACTCACCTCATACCACGTGTACTCGATGTTCCGCTGGGCAAAGCCTCCGATGTCGCTATCTATGGAGATGATTACCCGACGCCAGATGGCACCTGCGTGCGGGACTACATCCATGTTCGCGACCTGGCAGATGCGCACATCTTGGCGCTGAATAGCCTCAACGGCCGCAGCCGGGTCTACAATCTCGGGAATGGCGCCGGCTTCTCCGTGAAGCAACTGATCGAAGTGGCGCGGTCGGTCACAGGCCACCCCATCCCTGTGCGCATCAGCGCGCGGCGCGCCGGCGATGTGCCATGGCTGGTTGCGGACTCGCAACGAATCCGGGCAGAACTGGGCTGGAGGCCGCTGCTCCCCAAGTTGGAAGAGATCATCGCCACGGCCTGGGAGTGGCGACAGGCCTATCCGAATGGCTACGCCGACTAGTGTGGCCGGCGTCATGAGAATGAAGGCTGGTGGCCAACGATGAGCGAATTGCGCTGGCATCCTCTCTTGGGCGAGTGGGTGGTGACGGCGACGCATCGCCAGGAGCGCACGTTTTTCCCGCCGCCCGGGTATTGCCCCCTCTGCCCGACGAAGCCTGGCGGTTTCCCGACCGAGGTCGCTGAGCCGACATACGATGTTGCCATCGTCGAGAACAAGTTTCCGTCTTTCCAGCCGCAGCCTCCCGCCCCGGCGGTCGAGGGCAGCGACCTGACCCCTGTGCTGCCAGCCGCGGGTTACTGTGAGGTGCTGCTCTACTCGGCTGAGCACGATGCGACGCTTGTGTCGTTGGGCCGCAAGACGGTGTACAAGGTAGTGCAGGTCTGGCGAGACCGCTACGAGGAATTGGGGCGACAACCAGGTATCGAGTACGTTTTCATCTTCGAGAACCGTGGCCGAGAGGTGGGCGTTACGCTGAGTCACCCTCATGGGCAGATCTATGCTTTTCCTTTCGTGCCCCCAATCCCGAAGCGCGAACTCGAGAACATGGAAAGGTACTGGTATCAGCACCGCCGCTGCCTACTCTGCGATCAGCTTCAAAATGAGCTAGCTGAAAGCACCCGCATCGTCTCCCAGTATGGCCAGTTCGTTGTCCTTGTACCGTTCTATGCTCGCTTTCCGTACGAGGTCCATATCATTCCGCAGCGACACTGTGGCAGTCTCAGTGACCTGAACCCTCAGGAAGACTGGGACCTGGCGGGTGCCGTGTATGACGTGGTCGCGCGATATGACCAGGTGTTCGGTGTACCGATGCCTTACATGATGGTGCTGCATCAAACGCCCACGGACGGCGGTGCTTATCCCTACCATCACTTTCACCTTGAGTTCTACCCGTTGCAGCGGTCGCCGGACAAACTCAAGTACCGGGCTGGCTGCGAGACCGGCGCCGGCACGTTCATCACGGACGTGCTCCCTGAGGATTGGGCAAAGCAGTTGCGCCAGTTTGAGGTGCCCGGCTGTAGCGGTCGCTAATGCGTGTCGGGATCAACGCTTACTTCATGCTGCATCCCGATACGGGCAGCGGCGTGTACCTGCGCAATCTCAGCAGGGCATTGGCCTCGGCATGTGATTACCTCGAACTGATCCTCTATGTACCGACGGGCGCGCGTCCTCCGGTGGATTTCCCCAACGTTCGATTGCGTCCGGTGCCTTCTGCCTCTGGCAATCTCGGCAAGTTGCTGTTCGAGCAATTGGGGTTTCCGCTTTCGGCGCTAAGCGATGGCTGTGATGTGCTGCATGTGCCGTACTTCGCTCCTGCATTTCTGGGAGCTAACCGGACTGTCGTCACCGTACACGATGTGATTCCGGCTCTGCTGCCGGCCTACAGGCCGGGCCTGCTTGGCAGAGCTTACCTCGTGCTGGTGTCGCGCTCGGTCAAGCAAGCGCGCCTCGTGCTGGCGGACTCCGCATGGACGAAGCGGGACGTGGTTCAGATGCTGGGCATAGAGCAGAAGAGCGTTCGCGTGGTGCACCTGGCGCATCCTCCCGAATGCAGGGCTCCGGCCGCAAGTGAGGCGGTCGGGGCTTTGCGTGAGAGGCTGGGCTTGCCGGAGTCCTATCTGCTGTACTACGGAGGCTTCGACCGACGCAAGGCGGTTGATGTGCTCCTGTCGGCCTACGCGCGCGTCCTGGCCGCTCGGCTGGATGTCCCGCCGCTGGTGGTCGCCGGTACGCTGCCTGCGCGCACAACCGAGACGCTATATGATCCCAGACCTTTAGCTTCGAGGCTTGGCATCAGCCAGCGAGTGCACTTCGTGGGCAGAGTCGCAGAGGAAGACAAGGCTGCACTGCTCACCAGCGCCGTGCTGTTTGTGTACCCCTCAATCTACGAAGGGTTTGGCCTGCCACCGCTGGAGGCGATGGCCTGCGGAGCGCCTGTGATTGCCGCCCGCACGAGTTCGATACCCGAGGTCTGTGGCAGTGCGGCTCTCTTGGTGCGGCCCGGAGACATAGCCTCTCTGGCAGCAGCCATTATGGGACTGCTCGACGATGCTGCCTTGCGTCAGGAGCTTTCCAGACGTGGCAGGCAGCGCGCATCGTCCTTCAGTTGGGAGAGAACGGCCGCAGATACACTGCTCGCATATGAATCGGCCTGGAAGGGTGGCCCTTAAATGCCGAAGGCCGAGGACGCCCCGACCTCGGCCTTCGGCACTTTAGGAGGAGAAGAGAGGTGTCTGCCGTCGACGGACGCTTTCTCGCCGACCCATCTACACTGTACACTGGGGCCTTGGCTGGCGCTGGACGTTTGGCATACGCTATCCCTACGATCTGGCAACGTCGCCGGCGTGCCGCGTTCTGGCCGATTGCCCTGCGGGGCCGCGCCGAGGGCAGGGCGAAAGGGGGACTGGACCTGTTCCCTGGCTGCCCTGGTTTCAGCTTTCGCCGGTCGCAACTCTCCGGCAAGGAAAGAGCTAGGCAACCCGGCCGCTGGCCTGGGTTCGGACGCGCTGGGGCGAAGCGATGATCGCCCTTTCCTGCGGCATCGCTCTCGCCTGCGGCCTTCTGGCCGGGTTGGCCGGCTTCTTCACTGATGTGTCCGTTCTGCCGCTGGCCGTTCCGATGGCCCTTGGGGCGGGGCTTGCCAGTCTCCTGAGGCTGCCGAGGTTCTCCCGACTGCTACTGTTGCTGGCTGTGGCAATCGTCGGCATCCAGCGTGGCGGCCAGGCTCGCCTGGCGCTCTCGCGCGCCTCGGGCCTGAACGAGACGGGCAGCCACGCACTGCTGTGCCGCGTCTCCGGCGACCCTGAAGAGAAGGGATTGGCTCTGCGCTTTCCGTGCATCTTGACAGGCGTGGATGGGAGTCCGGCCAAGGAACAATCGGGGCTGCTAGTGAGTGCGCCGTTGACGCCAATGCCGCGTTACGGTGATGTGATTGGCTTTTCGGGCGAGCTGACTACGCCTGCAAGCCAACCAGCGTTCAATTACGGGGAGTACCTGGCGCACAAGGGCATCAGTTCGGTCGTCACGGCGCGCGAGTTGCAGATCGTCCAACCGGGAGGCTGGTCTCTCAGGCGCTGGCTGTACGATGTGCGACGGGGCATCAAGATTGGCGTGCAACGGACAGTGCCCCAGCCCGAGGCCGCATTCATCACAGGCGTTGTTGCCGGCGTTGACGAAGGCATGCCTGGTGCCGTGCGAGAGGACCTGAAGCGAGCTGGCATCCTCCACATGCTCGTTGTCTCCGGGTTTAACGTCTCACTGCTGGCAAGTGGGCTCATCGGGGCATTGGGGCGGATCACCGGTCCTGGCCTGCGATTCGCTGGCCTGGTCGCGTTGTGCGTCATCTACACATTGCTGACCGGGGCCGAGCCTCCTGTCATCAGGGCGGCGGGCATGGCTGTACTCGCCGCGGCTGCAACACTGAGCGGGAGGCGCAATTCCGGCCTGGTTTCGCTGGTCCTGGCAAGCGCTACGATGGCGCTAATCTCGCCGTACCTGCTGCTCGACCCGAGCTACCAACTCTCAGTGACAACTACCGCGGGGATGCTCTGGGCCTCGAATTGGCGTTTGCCGCGGGGCCAGAGGTGGGAGTTCGCAGCCCCGGTGTTGGGTGCTGTCAGCACCACGGCCGCTGCCCAGGCTCTCAGCCTGCCGCTCATGTCCGGCCTGTTTGGGCAGGTAGCACTCTCGGGTCTGCTCACGAACGGGTTGGTGGCGCCGGTGCAGGGGCCGTTGATGTTCTTCGCCATTCTTGCTAGCCTTGCCGGGCAACTACCTATGGTACTGGCGCAAGCTCTCTCCCTGCCGGCATGGCTGCTCGCACGCTATACGCTCCTGGTTGCGCATCTGATGGCGCGGGTGCCCTGGGCGGCGATTCCCGCGGGAACATGGCCTCCAGTTGTGACCAGTGCCTACTACGTCTTCCTGCTTGGGGTAGTAGATGCCAGCACCGGCCGGTTCGTCTGGAGGACGTTGCGTCGGTCTCTTCTGGGCCTGACAGCAGCGCTGCGGAGGCGCTTCGCGCTTACCGGTTTGGCGGCTGTCACTGTGCTCCTGTGGGCCGTTGCCCTGCAACTGCCAGACGGCCGCCTGCACGTTGCTTTTCTGAATGTCGGCCAGGGCGACGCCATCCTGATCACGACACCGGCCGGGCACCGCATCCTGGTGGATGGCGGGCCGGACCCAGCCGTACTGTCGGGGCACGTCGGCAGGGCGCTCCCTATGTGGCAGCGGGAACTGGACGTTATCTTGCTCACGCATGGCGACATGGATCACATGGGCGGGCTATTGGGCCTGCCGACCAGGTATAGCGTCCGCTACCTGGTGCAGCCCGCCGGGCCGATACCGCAGCCGTGGCTGGGCGAATGGCGGGCGCTCGAAGAGCGAGCCCATGCGGCGCCAACAGCCGCGGCCGGTATGAGGATTGTCGCCGACGATGGCGCTGCGCTGGAGATCCTGTTTCCTCCGGCTGACGGTTGCCCTTTTCTGGGCCAGAGCGACAATGACTGCAGCGCCGTGGCCCGGTTGGAATATGGGTCCTTTTCCGCGCTCCTGACGGGGGATGCCCAGGACAGGGTTGAGCACTATCTGGCCGACGAAGGAGCGTTGTCGCCGGTTGAGGTCCTGAAAGTAGCGCATCACGGCTCGGCATACGCCACGGGAGACGACCTGCTGGCGCGTGTGGCGCCCAGACTCGCCGTGATCTCGGTAGGGCAGAACCGCTACGGGCACCCCTCACAGAGTGTGCTGCAACGCCTGGCGGCAACAGGCGTCAGCGTCTTGAGGACGGATCAGGTGGGCACCGTTGAGGTAGTGACTGACGGCGCGCTCTACACCGTAGAAACTGGCCTGTAACACAATTCTAGCTGGAGGCATGGATGCTCAGTGATTGGGGCCTAAGCGCGCGGCACGAGCATGGCGCTGTGATCATCGCCTATCGAAGAGATGGGAAGGACCTCAGTTCGCTGATGGTGTTCGACCGCTGGATGCACCTCGGCCGCGCCTTGGTACACGTTGGCGGCATCGGCGGCGTGGAGACGAAGCCAGCGGCGCGTGAGATGGGCCTGGCACGCCGTGTTATGCTCGGGACGGTTGAGTGGATGGCGGACCGCTTCGACATGGCCATGCTTTACGGCATTGAGGATTTCTACAGCAAATTCGGCTTCGCTCCTTGCGTGCCGGAGTATCGCCATGAAATCAGGGTCGCGGATGCCGATCGGGCGGTGGCGGCCCTCGCCGTGCGGCCATATGTTCCTGAGGACAAGCCAGCGCTGCTGGCTTTGCACGCGCAGCGGGTGCAGGCCTGGGTCGGCAGCATGGAACGCGACCCGGAGAGCTTCAACCCCCTGGCCAGAGGCTCCGATTTCGGGAGACATGCCAAGATAGCCGTAGCCCTGGATGGGGATGGGTCCGTGGTCGGGTACCTGATGTACGATGACCTTCCTGACAGGCTCGTGGTCGGCGAAATAGGCGGGGAGGGGAATGACTTGTTCGAGTCCCTTACCGCTTTCGCCGTAAACGCAGCCAGGGGACGGGGTACCAATAAGCTGCTGTTGTCTCTGCCTCCGGACGATCCCTACGTTCTGTGGGCACGGCGATTGGGGCTGGATAGCAAGATTCATTACCCCCGGGACCATGGCTGCATGATGCGCATCACGAACCTGGCCAGCACCTGCCGTCACTTGGTGCCCGAGTGGCAACCGCTGCTGCCTGACGATGTCCCTGGGCTGTGCCTGCAGACTGACATTGGTGCCGTCAGTCTGATCCGCGATGGCGGCAGTCTCAGGGTGGAAGAGGCAAGTTCGGCCGACCTGCCCATACTCTCAGTCCGGCAGGACCTGCTGTCAGCCCTGATCATGGGCTACCGCAGCGTTCAGGAGGCCATCTCCGCCGAAGAGGGAGCAGCAAATCCTCAGGCCCGGGCCATCGCCTCCGCGCTCTTTCCGCCTCGATGGGGCTACACCGCCGGGCCGGATCGTTTCTAGGCGGCCCCGGCGGCGCGGTGGCTAGAGCAGGCCGACCCTGACCTTGGCTTCATGTAGAGTGCTTTCGGCAATGGGCCTGGCGCGGTCGGCGCCTTCCTTCAGCAGGGCCTCGATGTAGCCCTGCTCCTGGCGCATGCGGTGATAGCGTTCCTGTATGGGCCTCAGGCTCTCGACAACAAGCTCGCCGAGCTCCGCCTTCAGTTGCGCGTAGCCTTTGCCCTCGAAATGAGCCTCAATGGCCTCCCTGGACCAACCGGACAACAGCTCGAAAATCGAGAGGAGGTTGTATAGACCTGCCCGGTCGGGGTCAAAGCGGATGT
>DAOTVV010000209.1:0-4777 GCA_034436255.1 Anaerolineae bacterium | reverse complement strand
CGCATCGCTGCCTCGGCTCCCGATCCGTCCTCGATCGGGGCCGCCATGTTGAACGCGTCGCTGCTGGCGCCATAGCCAGCGAACTCGGCGTAGATGTGGGCACCGCGGGCGCGCGCCAGGTCCAGGCGCTCCAGCACGACCATGCCGGCGCCCTCGCCGACGACAAAGCCGCAGCGGCCCGAGTCGAAGGGACGGCAGGCCTGCTCCGGCGGCCGTGCCGTATCCGCCAGCGCGCCCATGTTATCGAAGGCCGCCATCGCCAGGGGAACGATACCCGCTTCCGAGGCCCCGGCGAGCATAGCGTCGGCCTGGCCGCGGCGGATGATCGCTGCCGCCTCGCCCAGAGTATGGCTTCCCGTGGCGCAGGCACTGGCCAATGCGAAGCTTGGCCCGCGCAACCCATAAACGATGCTGATGTACCCTGCTGCTCCGTTCAGCATCATCCCCGTTATCGTGAATGGGCTCACCGATCTGGCGCCCTTCTTGGCGAGGACGCCTAGTTGCTCGATCAGGGTGTGCAGGCCACCCACACCGGAGCCCACAAGCACGCCAACGCGCTCGGCGCCATAGGCGGCAATGTCCAGCCGGGCGTCGGCAACGGCCTCACGCGCCGCCGCTGTCGCCAGGTGCGTGAACCGGTCGGTGCGGCGCACGTCGCGCCGATCCATGACGGTGGCCGGGTCGAACCCCTTCACCTCTGCGGCAATGCGGACGTTCAGGCCGCTGGGGTCGAAGGCCGTGATCTGGGCTACCCCGGATCGGCCGGCCAATAGCGCCGGCCAGGTCTCCACAGCGCTATTGCCTAGTGGCGTCACGCACCCCAGGCCAGTGACAGCAATCCGCTCCGAATCAGGCGTGGTCAAGGCGGTCACCTCAGTCGCAATTGCCGTGCCGTTCGCACTTCCGGCCGGCTATGATGTGGAAAACACGCCCGCGCCCGAAAGGATGTGCCACGACCAGGCTTGCCCGGCGAGGCCAAGCGGCCAGCCTCGGACCCCGAGGCTGGCCTAACTGATGCCGCCGATGCCCAAGCCGTTGATCCGCTCGTAGACGCTGCGGTCCGGCTGCTTCTGGCCCGAGCAGACGTCGGTAAGCGGCACAAGTTGCACGTTGTATCCCTCAGAGGCTGTCATGCAGGCGGACTGGCCGCTTAACAGGCCGGACACAGCCAGTTCAGCGCAGCGCCGTGCCAGCCAGCGGTCGAAGTAACTGGGCGAACCGCCGCGCTGGGCGTGGCCAAGGCTGGTGAGGCGGATGCGGTGACCGGCTGCCTCCGCCAGGTAAGTGGCCATGCTGTGCACGTCGCCCGCGCCCTCGCTGGCCACGGCCAGGGCATAGCCCTGCGCTTCCACCCGCCGGCGCAGCCGCTCCGCCGCCCGGTCGAGGTCAACCGGGTATTCCGGCAACAGAACCAGGTCAGCCTGGGCAGCGTCAGCGACAGCCAGGGCGATGAAGCCAGTGTGGCCGCCCAGCGTCTCAAGCAGGAACATGCGCCCGGCCAGGGCCTGGGCCGTATCCCTGATGCCATCAACCAGGCCCATCGCCCGGTTGCAGGCGGAATCGAAACCGATTGTGCGGTCGGTCCCGGGCACATCGTTATCTATCGTGCAGGGGATGGCGATGCTGGCCACCCCCATCTCAGCCAGGGCCGTGGCACCATAGCGGATGCTGCCATCCCCGCCCAGGAGCACCAGGCCGGCTATCCTCTCACGCTCCAGAGTCCGCAAAAGGCGCTGGCGCCCTTCCTCGTCAGCAATGGTGCGGTCGCGCGAGGTGCCAAGTATAGTCCCACCCCGTGCCGCGATCCCGTCCACCTCTGCCAGAGTGAGCAGATGGACCTGCCCGTCCGCCAGGCCGGCGAAACCGCCTCGGACTCCCAGCAGTTCCGCACCACAGGCGCTCGCCTGGCGCGTAGCTGCCTCGATGGCGGCGTTGGTCCCCGGGGAATCGCCGCCGCTGGTGAGGATAGCCAGCCTGTTCATCACATCTCCGCGACGGCAACCGGCTGGTGCGAGGCCGCCGAGCGCCAGGCCGCCTCCGTCAACTCGGCCACGCGCAAGCCGCATTCCGCTGGCGCCTGGATCTCCTCCTGGCCCAGGATTGCGCGGATGAAGTTCAGGTCAGGGTTGTTCTCTGGCCGGCCGAACTCCTTCTTCTGTTCGAACTGCCCGAAGAACTGCTCGCGCACGCCGCTCGCCATGTCGTAGATGATGCTTCCCTGTGAGCCCCAGACGCCGAACAACTCCCAGAAGCCCTGCGGCGCATTGCCCAGGATGGTGACGTTGCCGATGGCGCCGCTGGTGAAGCGCACGGTGAGGGTCGTGTCAATGTCTACCTTGGCATCGAAGAAGTTCTCCTCGGCATAGACGCGCTCGGCCTTCAACCCCGTTGTCCAAAGGAGCATGTCCATGAGGTGGCTGCCCGAGTCATTAAGCTGGCCGCCACAGGAGATCTTCGGGTCCTGCCGCCAGGTACCTTTGGTCGCCCGCAGCCATTCCTGGGCCATGATCACAACGACCGTCTGCAGGTTGCCGAGGGCGCCGCCGGTCGCCTGTTGGCGGATATAGCGGTACATGGGCTCGAAGTGCCGCTGGTAGGAGATGCCCAGGATCTTGCCCGTCGCATCCCGCTTGGCGATCACCTGCCGGGCCTCGGCCACGGTGGAAGCCATCGGCTTCTCGCACAGGACATGCAGACCGGCGTCCATGGCGTCCAGCATCTGCTGCGTGTGGTAACAATGGGGCGAGTGGATCTCGACCGCGTCCATAGGCACCTTCGCCAGCATCTCGCGGTAGTCGGCGAAAGTGGGCACGGCGGCGAGGGATGGTTCGCGCTCTTTCATGCGGGCCAGGCTGGCCTCGCTCGGGTCTGCGAGAGCCACGACCTCGGCCAGGCCGCTTTCAATGATCCGGTGAGCATGCCCATGAGCAATGCCGCCGGCACCGATGAAGCCAATACGCACCTTAGCAGACATCTTGCCTCCGAAGGCGCTGCCGGAGCCAGGATTTGGCAAGGGTCGGCCACTCCGGCGCACTGCCGCTGTTTATGCACCTTTGCCCCGTGGCCTGTCAAACAAGCCAGGTTGCTTTGATGCGCAGCGATCCCGCTTTGATGCGCAGCTATCCCGCTTTGATGCGCAGCGATCCCGCTTCTTGTATGCTAGGCCCATTTCCGGGAGCCAGCAGCCCCGGCAGGAGTGTCGTGCCATGGTAGAACCGCGTTGGCTGGACTGGGCTACGCGCCTGCAGGCGATTGCCCAGGATGCGCTCGCCTACACCACGAACCCTTTCGACATCGAGCGCTTCAAGCAGGTGCGTGAGATCGCCGTGGAAATGCTGGCGGCCGGAACCGGCGCTGACCCCGAACCGGTGCGGGCCCTCTTCGCCGACGAGGTCGGCTATGCAACCCCCAAGATTGATGTGCGCGCCGCCTGCTTCCGCGAAGGCCGGATCCTGCTCGTGCAGGAGCATCGGGATGGCCTGTGGACGCTGCCTGGCGGCTGGGCCGATGTCGGCGACTCGCCGCGTGAGGCGGTAGAGCGCGAGGTCTGGGAGGAGTCGGGCTTCCGGGCCAGGGCTATCAAACTTGTCGCGGTCTATGACCGGCGCAAGCACCCACACCCGCCCCACATACACCACATTTGGAAGCTGTTCTTCCTGTGCGAGCTGACCGGAGGCGAGCCGAGGACCAGCATTGAGACCGACGCCGTGGCCTTTTTCGCCGAAGACGATTTGCCGCCCCTCTCACTGCCCAGGGTCACGCCTGAACAGATCCATCGGCTCTTCGAGCATCAGCGGCACTTCGATTGGCCCACGGAGTTCGATTAGGCCGGCCAGGCTCCGCCACACCCTGGGTTCGCTCCTGGCTCACTCCCTGTCCAGCAGGCGCTGCTCGTAGATGCGGCGCACGGTCTCTTCGATCTCAGGCTCGCGGACCGACAGATCGGCCAGCCGGTAGCGCGCCGAAAGGCGGGCAATCAACTCGGAAGCGGTGACGCCGCCATCCGGCCGCTGGGCGCCATTGCCGAAGCGGTAGGTGACACGCGGCCCTTCCCGGCCAACAATGGTCGCCCCAGGCACCTGCGGATCGGGATACTCCTCAGCGAACTCGGCGACGAGTTCGCGCTCGCCGCCGAAACGCCTCTGCAACTCAGCCAGTTGGCCGTCGAAAAGCAGCCGACCGCGATCTATCATGAGCACACGCTGGCAGAGCCTCTCAACGTCACCAAGGTCGTGGGTGGTCAGGATGACTGTCGTGCCGCGCTCGCGATTCACGCGCAGGATGAACTGCCGGATGCGCTCCTTGGCCACCACGTCCAGGCCGATCGTCGGCTCGTCCAGAAACAGGATGTCCGGATCATGCAGTAGTGCTGCCGCCAGGTTGGCGCGCATGAGTTGGCCGAGCGATAAGGAGCGCACCGGCGTGCTCAGGAACTCCCCCAGGCCCAGGATGCTCTCGAACTCGTCCAGGTTGCGCCGGTAGCGCGCAGCGGGAATGCGGTAGATGTGCCGCAGCAAGTCAAGAGATTCGATCACCGGGAGGTCCCACCAAAGGGAATTGCGCTGGCCAAACACAGCGCCGATGCGCGCCACGTGCTCACGCCGCTGCCGCCAAGGCACACGGCCGGCAACCACCACCTCTCCTGAAGTGGGTACGAGGATGCCGGCCAATATCTTGATCGTGGTGGACTTGCCTGCACCGTTGGGGCCCAGGTAGCCCACCAGTTCTCCCGGCTCGATCCTGAAGCTGATGCCATCCACGGCGCGCACCAGGCGGT